>CAZKNI010000088.1:0-2950 GCA_964554055.1 uncultured Phycisphaerae bacterium
CCCCTGACTGCAAATTCGCCAAACGATTGTCCCATCCACATCACATCGGGAGCTGTCCTGCCTGCTATCATTACCAAAAGTTTCTGATAATAATTTCCCGGAATCTCGAGCAGTTTAACTGTAATATTGCGATGTTGAGATTCGAATCGCTCTATTGTTGCAAGCAGGAGAACTCGCATTTGTTCGTTAGCGGGAGTCGCAAGCACAAGAGTAACCCTTGACTTTGACGAACTTGCCTGCTCTTTCGAACATCCCGAAAACACCGGAAATAAGGAAAGCAATAACAATAGCGATATGTCTGTTTTCGTTTTCACTTCACGACCAGCTTTATCTGTTCTACCGAAAATCCCGACGTTGTATTCCTCAAATTATCCGAAAATTCAAATGTAATTATATTGTCGCCTGCTCGAAACACTTTTGGAGAAACCTGCATAAATGCCGATTTTGTCCCCGACGGACTCAAAATTTCCTTCGGAAGCACAAAAGGCCCCGAGCCGTTTATAAACACCCGAACTTCACGCATACTGTCAACGTCGTTCATCGTAAGATACAAATACAAATTATCCGACGAAATATTTGGCAAATCGAACTTTATCGCACCTTTCGTCCCGACAGGCTTGCCAAACATCTTCAAAGGCAGCTTACTCTTGGGATTATATATTTTCTTCACCCTAACAAATTTTGCTTTCGTCGTATAAAGACAAGCCATTCGCCCGTCCGGAAAAAACGCAGCTGACTTTATTGTAACCGTCTTATCAATCGTAATCGGATGAGTATAAGTCAACGAATTTATATTAGGCTCGCTGCCGTCGAGTGTATAATGTATTGATACCTTCTTCGACGGAAACCGCATTTTAACAGTTATAGCCGAATCAAACAATCGCAAGTGCGGAGCTATTCGAACAAGCCATACATATAAATACTCGTCTTTAAGCCAATATCCCTTATCTTCGGGCATATACCAGCTATGCCATTTAGGCTTGTATCCCTTATCCGTTCCCTTTATTGTACGCAAACTGCCAAGCTCACGAAAACGAATTGAATAAGGGTCGAAAATATTGAATATATATATTCCGCTAACTCCCGCCTTCCACGCACGAATTGCCTCTGCTCGCCAATCGTTCATCGAATAGCCTATAAGAGATGCACTCAGACAAGCATAAACCGGAACATCGTATTTGTCTCCCAAGCTTACCGAATTTTCCCAAGGCTGAAAGTGATAATAACCCCCGACAGTCATTATGTCTATCAATCCCTCCGCAAGCCAGCGATCGATATCCAATCCTATCGCTTTGCAATATTCAACGGAATCGGGCACGCGAACTGCCACGAGCACAGGCCTGCACCGGGCGACTGATACCTGTTCCGTCATTCTACGAACTTTTCGGATAAAACCGGTCATTATATTACGCTGACGGTCAGTTACAGGCTTACCGAACATCTGATTCTTAAAATAAATCGGATGCCTGTAAAAGTCCATCTCGATACCGTCGATATCGTGCTTCGTGCAAATCCGCTTGAATATCTGATACATCCTGTTGCGAACCTTGCTCATCTCATAATTCACAGCCGACCATCTGCCCCCACCATAAGGAAATTTGTCTCCCTTCCTGCCCATCAGACACTCCGGATTGTCCTTTTTCCATTGATTAAACAATTCCGGCGCAAACGCATCGTGAGTATCATTCATCCGGCACGACCAGAAGATTTCCTTACCGTTTTTATGGCCAAACTCAATTAGAATATCAAGGGCACTGTCCCACAATTTCGATATCTTCCGGATTACTCGCCAACTCGCACGAGCAGGCCCCTTTTTCAAGAGATTTGAACGCTCTTGTATAGAATCCTTCACATCGAGATACGTAAAATTACCAAAATTCAAAACTTCTTTATCAGGCCGCCAATAATAAAAAATCGCATCGACCTGAGAATCTTTCAATCCGCTATATCGAGAATCCAAAAATTCATCTGCCGTCGGCGCGCGATTAGGCGTAAAAACAGGCTGAATCAGACCGACAAGAGTCATATCGCCGTCATCGCTATTCATTATTATTCTCCGCTTACGATGTGCGAGTTTCTTTCGCTCCGCTCGAATCTGCTCAAGCGAAATTGTTTCGCCCTTTCGAACAATAATCGACGGGACAAGCTCTTTATCCGTCCATCGAATATATGATATATTTACCTGTCCACGTACCCACGATGAACCGTCGCCAACTTTTATTGCACATTGTCGTTTGACAGCTACTCCGCGAATACCGTCAAGGACAACTCTACCGTCAATGTACAAATCAGCTTTGTCTTTCTGTGTATCAATAACTAATCTGACAATATGCCACTTTGTCCCGAAATCATACCTGTATTTTGGATATCCAGCCCTCGTATCATAAAAAAAACCGTCACGCGCAAAACGCAAAAGATACGCAAAGTTTCTATTTCCACTCAAAGTAGGACAGGTAACGGAAAATGTCAATTGAGCTCGCTGCTCCTTTTCATCTGTCAACCTAAAGCGAATTTCTATTGTCATTTTCGAACCGATAAAAATATCCTTAAGCTTAGGGCTTCTCAGCATATAATACTGATTTTCATAATCACCGCTTCCCGTATGATTAAGTCGCAAAACTTGCTCGCCGGTTATTTCATCGTTACATATCCGAGCTTGATTAGGTTTATAATAATTTATCCATCTAAGCCAACTGTGCTGAGGCAATACTTTTTTATTAGCTTCATATTTCCCAATCCAGCCGCCAGACGGAGCAGGTAAAGCTCCAAAACATACCGCAACAGCAGATAAAACGGATAAAGATAATAAAATAAAAATATACAATATCCCGGAATAGCTTTTCATTTTCGTTCCTTTCAGGATGGACTTTTCTGAAGCCGTATTTATTATTATTTGCTGCGATACCAGAGCTTTTCGTTTTTCCCGTCAGGATAAAGCGTATCTATTTCT
>CAZKNI010000089.1:0-3213 GCA_964554055.1 uncultured Phycisphaerae bacterium
AGAAACAATTTAATGCGAGCCGCTGAAATTGCGAGATAATGCAATATAAATCGCCGCGATGCGAGACAATGTGGCGCGAGACAGCTTAATATGAAATTGTCGCAATTGCGAAATGACATAATGCGAGGCGGTGTAGCTCAGTTGGTTAGAGCGTGGGATTCATAAACCCAAGGTCGTGAGTTCAAATCTCACCGCCGCCAATATCACAATGTTCTTTTTACGTGGGTATTAAAAATTTTCGTCTTTGTTACGCTGCTTAATGCAGAAAGGAGCCCGTTATGGAAACTTATTTATATCTTTCTATGATTCCCGAGTCTCTCGTTGCGTCTATGCTTCCGCCATCGGAGTTCGGAACATATTTAGCGGTCGGAACTCAAAAGCGTACACAAGGTCAAGCAATGTATTTTGAAGTCGATAAAAGTTGTCAATGTGATTATTTCGACCTTTCTGCAATAGAACAGCGTTGCGTTCCGCATCCTGACGGAACGCCTAAACATTCGGTCTATCTTTCCATATATCGCGTTCTCGAACATGTTCCCCTTGAAGCTTTAAGAAGCCTTTGGCTTATCACAAAAGACGGACGCGCTTTGGAATTAAAGCCTTCCGAAACAGCAGAACCCGTTTCCGAGGGAAAATATCATCTATATCAGGAAATTTGCCCTGTTCATCCGCTAATCGCAAGTGTATTAGGGCCAAAAGAATTTTGTTCGTTTATTACAAATCCCGAAAATCCTATCAATGTTCCGAAAATCTGTTTTGTCGAGATGGAGCTTGAAGGCCTTGCCGATGACCCCGTAAATGGCAGTGCCAGAAATCTTCCTTATGGCCATATTGAGCATTTACGCGATTGCCTTGCTTCTTTGGGAGAAAAGCAAGTAAAGACCGTTGACAGAACTCGTCCACAAATTTTCCCCTATCGCAGCGTCAAAACAGGTTTCTTTGTCGGAAATAAAGATAAGATGATATATTATCCGATGCCGTCTCACGAAGAACTCGACAGAGAACATCATGACTGGTGGCGCTCTGTAAATGTATAATAAACTCGAATATAAATTATAATTACGATATTATCGAAGCTGGCAAGAATCCTTTTAAAAAACAAAAGGATTCTTGCTTATTTGTCATATTCCGATTTGTCGCATTTCTATCATACAATTTTAGATTTCTGACGATAAATATATAAATAATAAGTTGAAAAAACAGGCTGAATTTTTGAGGAGAAAAATACAATGAGTAACGTAAATCATTATCATAGGATATTCATATTGTTTGTCTTTTCGATGTTATTTACTTTTGTTGTAGGCTGTAATACGGATAATCTCTCCACAACCCTTAATGTAGCTGCTAATCTGCTGAATTCAGATTGTTATGCACAAGGTGCTCTTACCGAAGCTCAATATGACGATTTGCCCTTTTGGGAGAAGCTTCTTTATAGCAAAAATAGCTGTGGATTATATGTAAAACAAGATGCGAGCGATATTGTCGAACACTGGTTTTGATATATTTCCGACAATGTTAAAATCATAGATTTGTGTGTCTTTCTCGCTACAGCTGTTTCATTTCTGCAACGTTATTTTATTGTCGTGTTTTTGGTTTAATATGTAACCCCTTTTATGTGCGAGAGTTACATCAGATTGCTTTTTGGCATGTTCCTTGCTCTTAATCTCATCGAGTATTGAGTGATGTTTTAGAGAGCAAGGAGATAAAATTGATGAAAAAGGAAAAACACGACAAAGTTCAGCAGAAAATTACGGAATTGATTGCACAGATTCAGGACATGCCCGAGCCGACACGTTCAAGGCTTATGGAATTAGCTCGCGAAACACAGGATAGGCACAATCAACTAAAAACGACTTTTTCCAAACTGCAAGAGGGCATAGATTATCTCCGTCTTCATATAAAATATCTTTTGTTCGACTTGGAAGCTACAAAGCGTGAAAATGCTAATTTACGTAAATTATTAAAGGATAAGGGAAATTAGCGGATATAACATTTCGGATACTGTGAAAAATATTCTATTATAATTTTTATTTTTTTTGCTTTTAGCCGATATACTGTTATAATAACATTATTGTTAGTCGGTTTGGTTTGTGTCCTCGTCTGGTCACATCTGGGTTTCGTTAGGTTTTCGAATTCCCGTCCGACAGTTGTAAAATTGCTTTTCTTTTATTGGAGTTGATGTCTTATGAACATCTATGTAGGAAATTTGCCTTACGATGCAACCGAAGAGCAGCTGCAAGAGCTCTTCACTCAGTTCGGAGAAGTCCAGCAAGCTTCTATTATTACTGATCGCGCAACCGGACGGTCCCGCGGATTTGGTTTTGTTGAAATGTCTGACGACGGTAATGCCCAGCAGGCTATTGATGAACTCAACGGGAAAGATTTTAATGGTCGTTCCCTGACGGTAAATCAGGCTAAACCCAAAACGTCCAGACCGAGACGGACAGGCGGCGGTGGCGGAAGGCGATTTGGCTCATATCGCTAAGCGGTGATATTTCCACTGTATTAAAATTAGGTAGAGCAACGTTTTTCTTTAAATATTAGAGAAAATCGCAGGGGTATATTTTGCGCTAATTTGTATATCCGGATTAGCTACTCGATGAAGTGCTACTCGATGAAGACGAATCGCTTGATGACGTATCACTTGATGTCGAATCACTGCTTGAGTCACTCGTCGAGCTGCCTTCGGGATACAGTTCGCTTTCTAATGCCTCTATCAATCCGGTTGATAGGGTTTGCAAGCTGCTTGTAAAATAAGGTACAAAGGTTTGTCGAACTCTATCATCACAGCCGGTTGTTGCTATGATAAATAGCGTTGATAAGAATATTCCAACAATTAATGCTGTTGTTTTATTGCGCATTTTTTCTCTCCTGTTAATCTCGTTATTGATATTATCGGAACTTTAAGGTATATAACTTTAAAAGCTGATTTTTTCCGTTTATGGCAAAAAATCCGTTTGGATATCGGATATTTTTTATGATTACGGAAAATAATAAAAGATATACGGGCATTAAGCTAACAAAATCCCTTGGACAGCATATTTTGGCGGATAAGCATTATTTAACTAAAATCATTGAAAATTGTGATTTTGAGACGATACAAGCTGTTCTTGAAGTTGGCGCGGGACCCGGCAACTTAACGGATTTATTGCTCGAACATCGAAAACCTGTATTAGCTGTTGAGCTTGACGAGAGATTTTACAAAAAGCTGTC
>CAZKNI010000090.1:0-4087 GCA_964554055.1 uncultured Phycisphaerae bacterium
GTCTTTGCCTGCGATGACATATATGCTGTAAATTTTACTTTTTGTGTTTTTAGCTAACATATTTTATTTTCGGACTGTTATTTTTACTTTTATTCTTTTTTGTTATTTATTTTCAATCAATTCGAGTCTCGAATTTACAGACTCTTCGAATTTTTTAAGTTTTTGTTTTTCGATAATTGCTTTCGCTTGTTTCCATATCATTTCCGATTGCGTCCGGTCGCCTGTCAGCCAATATACATCACCGAGTTTTAGCATTGCTTTTATATTGTCTTTGTCGTTTTCCAGAATTTGTTTCAAATATGTGCGAGCAAGAGCATATTTTCCTCGACGCATATTGATTTTAGCAAGTGCTTCCAGGCTTTTGATATTATGGGCATCAACCTGCATCACTTGCAAGAAGTAATTTTCCGCTTGTGAATATTTTCCTTGCGAGAGTAGAATGCCGGCAAGGTCTGTTTTAGCTGCAATAAAGTCGGGAGAAAGTTTTATAGCCTCTAAAAGGTGCATTTTTGCAAAATCTATTTGTCCTTTATTTTTGTAATTTTGTGCAATTTCGTATTGAGTGATTGCTTGTTTTGATGGCTTCGGAAGGGATACTGGTTTTATGTCTTTTGATTTCTGCTTTTTTGTTGGCAAGCTATTGTGAGTTTGTATTTGTTGTATTTGCATGAAGTCAGCAGGGGTCTTCGCACTTTTATTTGTGTTTTTAGAAGTTTCCTGCGAGAGCGCATTTTTGTGAGTTACAATACTCTTGTTGCTCTGTTTGATGATAGGGGATATAGCAGCTGTATAATTGTCAGCTAAATCGGTTGCAATAAGTTTTAATCTTGAGTTTTTAGCTGAAGCAATCGGGATGACAGCTATTCCTGTGTTCGGAAACTTTCCGAGGAATTTTGGTTTGGCGTTTGTAAATATTTGATATATTTCAATCGGTCTATCGGAAAAATTTTCGTCGTAAGCGTGCCAACGAACAATAGCTTGTCGGCTGGAATAATTGACATCTTTTATCTGGAGTAGAGGCTTGGCTGTATCGACTAAAACTCTGGAAATATTATCGGTTTCGTTGACAGGGGGAGAGTTTTTATCGAGTGTTAGCGCAAATTCATAAAGCCCTTCTTTTTCCGCTAAAAATTGTATGGGTTCGGGAATTCGAAATATTCCGCCCAATTTCCATTCGTTATTATTATGATGATTTTGGTTTTGAGTCTGATTTTGATTAGATAATCGATACCATAAAACGATTGTTTTGGCGTTTTTGGGCAACTCGGCTGTACTGTATCTGATTTTCAGCAGAGGGGTTTTTATGATTGTCGTTTTATTGTCTCGTAGATTTTGTTGCGCATAAAGCGATGGCCTACAGATAATTGCGCAAAGCAATATTATGTAGCAAAACCTGCTGGCCATAAGCTTACCTTATATAATATACGCGTATATGGATAATATGTATTTATCGTACACAGATATTTAATTATCGGACTATTCGAGGGTAAAACATTAATTTAGGAGTGAAGATGACAAGCTAACATAAATTGAACAATAAAATGGGCGATGCAGGGCTCGAACCTGCGACCTTACGGGTGTGATCCGTACGCTCTGGCCAACTGAGCTAATCGCCCCTGATTGTTATAATATATTTTATCGCCAATAAGATTGTTTTTGCAATTTATTTTGATGTCGGCTTAGCTTTTGCTGTCGTCGGCTGAGATTGTGCCTGTTTATCAGAAGCTAATTTTACATGCCAATCTTGTTTCCAATTGTCAATATTCGCGAGTCTGTTTTTGGCAAGCATCGCTATACCCGTACCGATAAAGTCTTTGTTGGATATAATCGTTTGATACGCTTTTTTGGCGTCATCCCATTTTTCGACATTTTCATATATAACGGACATGCCGATATTGGCTGAGCCAAGAGCAATTTTGTTTTCGGAATATTGGCTTATTACTTTCGAATAAACTTTTTGAGCGTTTGAATAAAGTTTGTTTTTATCAGCATCTTTGTCAAATAATGCCTGCATCAGCCACATATCACCCGCACGAACAAGAGCAAAAGCAGCGAAATTTTTATCTGAACTCTCTTCAGCTAATCGTTGAAGGTCTTCAGGGCGTACGCTAGCTGCATTTGTTGACAAAGCAAACAGCTGATCCCATTGCTGTGCACGTACCTGCTTGCCGCTGTAGCTCAAATATAAAATCATTCCGATTATGACAATTATTAGAATAACAATGCTGAGGACCCTTGAGCCGTTCTTCTGCAAAAATATCCAAATGTCTTCGAGTGTCTCTTGTAATTCATTCTTCTTAAGTTGATGTCTTTCCTTTGCCTTCATATTTGTCTCCCTATCGACAGCAATATTTATGCGATATTGTTCTTATTATGTTTAAACGGCGAAACTCCCGTGTTTCGCTGAATAAGAAAATTGTAACTTATTAAGCGATATGTGTCCAGAGTTCTTCCACTTCTCGTGCAACTTCGGAATCAGGAGCATATTCAAAAATTGTTTTGCCAGAGCTATTAGCTTGTACAAAAATTTTGTCAAAGGCTATTTTTCCTGCAAGATTAATTTGTTCCTGTTTGCAATATTGCTCGAGCTTATCACTTATTTCCGGGTTTAAATCATATTTGTTTATTATTACCGATGCTGAGATATTAAAGTGTCTGCATAATCTCAAAATACGTTCAAGGTCGTGCAAACCGCTAAGCGTAGGCTCTGTAACAATCACAGCGTGATTAACGCCTGAAAGAGAAGCGATGACAGGGCAACCGATTCCGGGAGAGCCATCGATAACGATGTATTCGCTTTTTTCCTCATCAGCTATTTCCAGAGCATATTTTCTGATTGCAGCGACTAATTTCCCGCTATTGGATTCAGCTATTCCCAATTTTCCATAAATCATCGGACCAAATCGCGTGTTAGCGATAAAAATTTGACCTGAATGGGCATCTTCACTTTTTATAGCTTCAGCGGGACATACGTCAGCACAACAGCCACACCCTTCGCAGGCGAGAGGGTCTATTCGGGCAATTTTCCAATCGGGATTATCACGATTAGCTGTTATCATCTCAATCGCATCAAATCGGCATACTTCTATGCACTTTTCACATCCGCTACACCAATTTTTATCTACTTTGAATTTATATCCGCTGAAAAAATCTTCAGCTTCTTTACGGAAATTTTCAGGTTTTATGACTAAAAATAAATCAGCGGCATCAACATCGCAATCAGCAAGTACAGCATTGCCAGCTAATTGAGAAAATGCAGCTGTAAGAGTCGTTTTTCCCGTTCCACCTTTGCCTGATATTACAACAATTTGCTTCATTGTTTTGTGTCCTCCGTTTGTTGCGATACTAAAATCTTAATTTTTTGCCAGATTTGCTCGCATTGCGTGCGAAATGATATGATTTCGTCGGAGATGATTTTTCCACGAGAGTATGCACCGGCAATGTTTTTGTCGAAAGCAATCTCGCCTATTATTGGAATGTTGTAATTATTGCACATTTTTTTTACGTCGGAGGCGCCGAGGTCGGCACGATTTATAATAACAGCTTGTTTTAAGTTCAACGCAATGCCCATTTTTATTGCTAATTCAAGGTCATTTAAGCCAAAGGGCGTAGGCTCCGTAATTAAAACAAGCAAATCAACTCCTCTAACAGCTTCGACAGCAGGACATGATGTTCCGGGCGGACAATCTATAAGGACATACTCATTGTTTATTTTGTCGGCATAATTTTTACGCAAATAGCCAATGACAGGCGAGCTGCGAGCTTGGCCAATATCGAGCAAGCCATATACGAATTTTTTGCCTCGCCAGCGAGTAACGTTTATAGATGCGACTTCTTTCGGAACTTCTTTTATTGCATTTTGCGGACAATGTCTCGCACAGCCGCCGCAATTATGACATAATTCTTCAAACAACATCGGACGCTTTTCTATAACAACAATTGCATTATACCTGCAAACTTGAGCACATTTTCGACAGCCTGTACATTTTCCAAAATCTATTTCCGGTATTAAGACTGAAAAGCGTTCGGAAATTTCGGTCTCTTGTTGTTGCGTCCGAGATTGTAAAAACAAATGGCAATTAGGCTC
>CAZKNI010000091.1:0-3677 GCA_964554055.1 uncultured Phycisphaerae bacterium
TCTCGAATATCATAATATGAGAGGAGAGTTATATGTATTTGGAAAAACCGTTAGCAAATCATTTTCGTCCGGGCTTTTAATTTTTTCTTCAAGGCTTACGATGGGACAGGGAGAGCCTTATTGGAGAATATTTAATGATTATATAATCAGGAAAGAGCAGCCTTTAGGTTCTAACGGGATAATAAAATATTCCGGAACCGTATTTAACTCTCGTATTTTAGGAATGGGGATTACAAGGGAGGAGAGTTTTGAATATTGGATTACGAAAAAGCTGACGGCTGACTGGTTTGCGAAAACGAGAAATCTTGTCGTGACGTATATCGGAGAGGGAATTATTTATTTTGGGATATCAGGTGCATTGATAGCAGCTTTTATTATGAGTGTGATTCTTTTTGTTTTTAATAGTTTGCTTAGGCGTTTTGCCATTTCTAATAAATATGTTTTATTTGTGTTCGTTATGATGATATTTCATTATAAATTAAGAACGTGGATGCAGATGGGAAGCTTTTTTAATATGTTTAGGATAGGCGACTGGTTTTATATCGGGCTTTTATTCTTGATTTTATATGTGATTTCCAAAACAGTGAATGCAAGAATCAGAACATCAATAACGGAGGGGGACAGATTTTAATGGCGAAGAAAATAATCTGCTTGGAAAATCTGCCTTATAATGCAAATATAAGAATTGGCAGCCATCATTATGCGAGAATATTTTCGGAAAGTTATGATGTTTTGTGGATTTCTCTGCCTTGGCATATATTACAATTGTTGAAAGATTTCAAATCTGACAGGATTAGGAACTGGAATTTTAATCGTCCTGTCAGAATTACACAAACATTGACAGCTATTACGCCGTTTATTTGCTTGCCTTATAGAAATAATTTGTTGCTTAGAAATGATTTTTATATTGAGCATTATTATCGTTTCATGCCATTTTTATTGCACAATATTCGGAGAGCCGGTTTTACAAATCCCGATATCTTTTGGTTTACGGACCCTCGGCATATTTCCATATTGAATTATCTCGAAGCTAAGAGAATATTTTACAGATGTGTCGATGATTTGGAGAATTTTACAGATATCCCTCGTTCTATCGTTAAATATGAGTATAAATTAATCGAGAAATCTCAAGCTGCATTCTTTACGTCATTAAAGTTGATGGAAAAATTTGAAAATACGAATGACACTCGAATATATCTTCCTAACGGATGTGATTTTGAGTTTTTCAATCGTAAACCGAATGCGCGAAAAACAGATTTGATATCGCATTATTTCGATTTCGACAAGCTAAATGTTTTATATATTGGGACAATTGCCGATTGGTTTGATTTTCAGGCAATTGAACATATTGCAAACGATAAAGGGAATAATATTATTATCGTTGGGCCTGTACGCACATCTATTCCCGAAGCTTGTAGAAATAAAAATAATGTAAAATTTGTGGGTCCTTATCCGTATGATATGATGCCGGCGTTTGCTCATCTTGCGGACATAGGCATTATTCCTTTTAAGGTTACCGAAATGACGAACGCTGTCAATCCGATAAAGCTTTATGAATACAGTGCTGCGGGTTTGCCGACAATTGCTGCAAATATGAAAACATTACAAACAATATCGGGTCCGTTTTATATATATGATTCATATTCGGACTTACCGGACATAATTAGAGAAATAGCGAGCAAACAAAAGGATTTGACTTTTATTAACAAGATAATAGGTTTCGGGCGAGAGAATTCTTGGCGTAGCAGAGTAAGCGATATTTACAAATTTTTTGAGGATTAAAGACGATGAAAGTCGTTATTTTGGGATACATAGGAAAAAGAATAACGGGAATTGGGCGTGTGTTGATAGCTACGCTTAATAAGCTTGCTCCTCTTGACAGAAATATTACATATATTTTGTATACAAATTATGACAATAGCGAATTAGTAAATTATCCCTTTCCCGATAATGTAATTGTTAAAACATATCCCGTAACGCGAATGAGTTCGATTAAAAATTTATTGTTCAATTGCTTTATTTTTCCGTTCTTTTTGTTTAGAGAGCATCCGGATGTTGTCTATGTGCCGAATTTTGTCTTTATTCCGATTACCTTTGCTCCTGTGATAGCTGTTATTCATGATATGATAGAGTTCAAATTGCCTGAAAAATTTTCCAAAATCAGGATGTTTTATAGACATATTATTGTGCCTTTAATCGCCAAGAAAGCAAAGCACATTTTAACTGTTTCCGAAAATTCGGCAAAAGATATTGTGAATATTTGTAATATTTCACGAGAGAAAATAACAGTTGTCTATAATGCTGTTTCCGATGAATTTAAGCCTGTTGTCAATGGCAAATCCCCGTTACCGGATAATCCCTATATGTTGTATGTCGGCACGGTCGATTATCCCGGAAAGAATGTACATAATGCGATAAGAGCTTTTGAGAAATATAAAGCCTGCTCTTGTTCTCCTTTGAAATTTGTTATTGCGGGGATGCCGGGGAAAGGGTTTGAAGCTGTTGAGCGGATGATGCGAGAATCGGATTATTCGGATGATATTGTATATTTCGGATATGTTGATATGGATATGCTTAACAAACTTTATACTTTTGCGCGAATATTTATATTTATTTCGTATTATGAGGGATTTGGATTGCCGATTCTCGAGGCAATGAAATTTGGCGTGCCGGTAATAACGTCTAATTGCTCTTGCTTGCCTGAAATTGCCGGCGATTCAGCGATTATATGTAGCCCTGATAATATTGATGAAATTGCATTGGCAATCAAAAAGCTTGACCGTGACGAACAATTTCGCGAGACTCTTATAAAGAAAGGCAGAGACAATCTTAATAGATTTTCATGGGATGCAACAGCGAGAAAGACGCTTGAGATAATTAAAAAAGTTGTAGGAGAAACACAAAAATGGAAGCATCGATAATTTTAACATACAGATGCAATTGTAAATGTTATATGTGTAATATTTGGCAGGACCCGACCGTCCCGGAGCAGGAAATAACGCCAGCTGATTTAGATAAGTTGCCAAGCGGTTTGGCATTTTGTAATCTCACTGGCGGAGAGCCTTTTTTGCGTAAAGATATTGAAGATATTGTAGGAGTTATCAGCAAAAAGACAAAGCGTATTGTTGTTTCTACGAATGGATTTTTTACCGAACGAATCGTCGATTTGGTAAAAAAGTTTCCGGATATAGGAATAAGAGTTAGCATCGAAGGTCTGCCAGCTGCCAATGATGAATTGCGCGGAATAAAGGACGGATTCGATCATGGCTTACGAACGCTACTCGAGCTTCAGCATCTTGGGTGTAAGGATATAGGGTTCGGGATAACTGTTTCCGACAGAAATCACAGAGATATGATAGAGCTATATCAGTTGGCAAAGGGTTTGGGGTTTGAGTTTGCAACAGCTGTTGTGCATAATTCATATTATTTCCATAAAGATGACAACAAGTTCGACAATTCCGAAGCAGTAATACAGTCATTCAAAGAGCTTATAAATCGCTTGCTGGCGAGTTGGAGAGTAAAAAATTGGTATCGGGCATATTTCAATTATGGGCTGATAAATAAAATCAAAGGCAACGACAGATTGCTGCCTTGCGAAGCGGGCAGCGAGAATTTTTTCGTTACGCCTATAGGAGATGTTGTTCCGTGCAACGGTTCGGGTCAGCCTTGGGTAATGG
>CAZKNI010000092.1:0-7648 GCA_964554055.1 uncultured Phycisphaerae bacterium
CTTATGATGTTATAGGACAGGGTCTTATTGTCGAAAATATATGTGTACACTTAAGTGTCTTTCCAAACGACGGAACCGGCGAGTCCGGAAAAAATGATGAAAGAACACGCAATATCGCTCCGCCATCACGACGAAGACAAAGATATCGCGGATGGAACAACCTAATCTAATAGCTTAATAAGCCAAGAATTTTATTTTACAGGGAGCTTTTTCCGTATATTGACTATTAGCGGAAAAAGCTCCTACAATATATGCATGTTCAACATGCTGTTTATAGCTTTTGAAATATTTTCCTTACAACAACGAAAACATGCAACTTCCATATTAAAATAAAGTATAAGAGGAAAAGAAATCACCGAGTTTGCTTACACATCTTTAAGCAAAAGCTTGTTGAAGGAGATTGTAATGAAAAAACATCCGCACAAATGTAAGAAATTACTGTTTTGCTGTTTCACACTTGTAGAGTTATTAGTCGTTATTGCCATTATAGCGATGCTCATAGCTATTCTTACGCCAGCTATTCAGCGTGCAAGAGCTTCTGCCAATGCAACAAGATGCAAAGCAAATTTACATAGCATAGGACAAGCTGTCAAAGAATATATGTTGGAACACAATGACTTCTATCCTCCAATGGCAATTTTTCCTTCAATAGAAAATAACATTCACCCGAATAATCCGAGATTACCGATGTCGGAAATACTAAAACCCTATGTAAAACAACAAAAATTATTTCGATGTCCTTCAGATAGATTTATATCTCCCGAATCAATCTTAGATTCCCAAGCTCTCGATATAGAAAATATCACTGACCTCGGCACAATACCAGCTAACATCGAAACTTGGTTTGAATGGCAAGGAGCGAGCTACGAACCGTTACCCGGATTATCTATCGTAGGTCCAACAGGGAAATGGCAACTCAGCCAAGAAAATAAAGAAAACATTATCACGAAAATATTTCCTGACATTTCAAGCATACCGTTAATTTACGATTATGAACAATTTCACCCTCATAGCCAATCTGCAAATGTTACAGCGGGGCGCATTGTACTGTTTGCCGATTTTCACGTTATAGCAGGAGGAGAATAAAACAAATGAAATTGTCACACAAGATATTATATAGCGGCATCACAGTGATAGCTGTTGCATTATTGTTAATTTTTATTACAAATAATAGCAACGACTTTAAAACGATACCCAATCCGAAAACCGCAAACCCGAAAGAAATAATTAAATATTTGGCATCAGAAACATTTAATAAAAAATCTCTGCGGGATAAACACGATTATCTAATAAAATTTTTATATGCACGCAATACGTTGCAACAGCAACAAACAGCTATAAACAGCGTTAACAAGCTTTCGGATGATGAAATTAGGAAAATACGAAACAATATCGTAGATGCTATAAAATTTGAATTTATAGAACAAGCGAAAATATACAATCAGCTAAGCGGAACAAATAAGAGGAAATATATTCAACAACAATTGCAAAATTTCGCTGTATTGCAACGATGGGCTGATACAGCAAGAAAGAGCGACAAAATAAAAAGGAATACGCCCGCATGGACAGAAAAAGGCGCTTTTGAATTATTTATGTCTCGAACATCACCGATAGAACAAGCGGCATTAGAAACATATCTAAGCGACATAGCAAAGGCATATTTCATAAACGAAGCACAAAAAAGACTGTCTCGACGACGATACAGATAAACAGGGGAAATGGGCCCGGTAGGACTCGAACCTACGACCCGCTGATTATGAGTCAGCTGCTCTAACCAACTGAGCTACGGGCCCCAATCGAACATAACATTTTATATAGCTTGACCCGTCTTTTGCAACTAAAAAATTTTCCCGTTAAAAATTTACAGATTCTAATAAAAAATGATACAAACGTTAATTACGTTTCAAAAAATACATGCAAATCATAAATAAAGTTTGATTTTGTCATTAGAAGTATTGATTTATCCATTTACTTAAACAACAAAAATGATAGATTAAATAACAAAGGGAAAAATAATAAAATTATTAAAATTGTAAATTTTTGAGAACGAAAATATCACAATGAAAAAAACAATCTTGATATCCGTAATATTTACAAGCATGGCTCTCCCAGCTGGCAATGCAAAAGCAATTGATGTTAATCTGCAAAAGTGGAAGCTACACGGCAAAGGAAAGCAGACAATTATCGGAGATAATGATGTTCAATTTTCCGTATATGCTTGCTCCGAAGGCTTTTCTTATTGGCTATCTCCGGCATTACAATTGCAACCTAAAAGCATATATAAGTTGACGTTTCAGGTGCTAGCGTTACAAAAAGGCGGCTCAGCTCAAGTAGGGTTAACATCATACAATAAATCCTTAGGCTGGTGGACTCCTCATAAATGGACGAGTTATATGATTATCTTCGCTACTCCCGACAAAATCATTCCGGAACGCTCATCGCTTCGTTTCGGACAATATGGAATGAAAGGCGGAAAGATAATATATCGCAATATACACTTATTGCAAGTTAAGCCCGAATATAAAAAATTCGACTCAATAGAATTGGGCAACGGCGAAATCATTTATGACAATTGTTATCAATTTATCACGAGATTTCTCATACATGGAAATCATTCGAGACCTTTAAAAGCCTTTCAGTGCGCGTTTAACTCTAATCGCTGGGTTTTCTTCAAAAATGATTATGTTATCTACGAACATATTCTTGACAAGTTGACGCAAACAAGCGGACGTATCGAATTGCATATAGATTGGCGCAACGAAGGAAAATTAATTGTAGAAGCATCTTCGAAGAAATTACAAGATAAATGGATTTACATAGGCCAAGTTGACCGGACAGGCGATATAGGAATGAAGATTCCTTCAAGATTATATCCTGCTTCGAATATTAAAATCCGCTTGCGAAATGTATCCAATCATCCATTTAAAGGTGATTTCGACCCGGGTACAATTCAAGTTGGAGTTTATCGATATTTTGCGAAAATCAATAAAGTTTTCACAAAAATTTTAAAAGGAAAGACAACATATAAGGAAAAATAGCTGAATAACATATTCCGGTTTTTACGGAGACGATAAAACATGCATCTAATCAACAGATATTGGATAATATTGCTCACAAGCTTTATGTTTATTAATACTTTTAGCTTAATTGAAGCAAAAACAGTACAATTTCACGGGCTACGTCCGTATGACCCTTGGGGCAACGTAGGCTATCCAAATCCGGAACGCGGATTTCGTTATGAATCAAGAATTGGCGAAGACCAAAATAGCACCAAAAGACTCTTTGCGCCTTCACGCTCGGTCGCATCACACGTTCCGCCGTCAGCTGTCTTTACAGATTATCAATGGATTTTAGGAATGGAACGTTGGCGCCCTTTTGGCGTTTCTGTCATGCAAGCATATTGCTATCTTACCGAATTTAATGACAAACCGATATCCAAACACAAACTTAATCTCATCAGACAAAGCTTACAACGCGTAAGAGAGTGCGGCTATAAGGTTATTTTGCGATTTGCCTATGAAAAAGACCTATCTGCTCATAGCGGCGCCAAGCCTGAAATTATGCTAACTCACATACAGCAGCTTAGGCCTATATTGAATGAATATGCCGATGTAATATTTGCGATGTACGCGGGATTCTTCGGAGCGTGGGGCGAATGGCACTCCGACAAATACACAGACAATCACGATTTCGTTACACGAGGGGAAATTGTCAAAGCTCTGTGTGATGCGACACCTTCGGACTGTCCTGTTCTTATGCGTACGCCCCAAGCACTGCTCGGCGTTCTCAAATCTCCTTACTTTAACAAACAGCTTCAAAAATACGAACATCGTTTCGGATTACACAACGACGCATTTTTAGCTGAAGACATGATAGGCGGAGCATTCTCGCCAAAAGCCAAAGGTGAAAATCATCCGCTATACGATTTCGTTCTCAGCTCAAGCGCCAAAATGCTCGTCGAAGGTGAGCTTTTTTGGTCGAATCTAATTCAACTTCCTCATAAACAGGCAAAATCCGATTTTCCGAACGACGGACTCATTGCAGCTGTTCGACTTCGCAATCAACATTACACATGTTTAAGCTTAGCGCATTGCTATTCCGATTATGAAGGCAAACCCTATGCAATTGATAAATGGATGATTAACAAAATTTCTGCAAAAGATTTGAAAAAACTAAAGCTTCCATTTGACCCGGAATATTTTAAAGACCCGTTCGGAAAAATGACGACTCGAACTCAATTTGAGTATATTCGAGACCATTTGGGATATAATCTAAAGCTCTTATCAGCAAGCTTTCCAACTTCAGCTGTCCTTGGCAGCGTCATTAATATATCCGCGAATTTGAAAAATTACGGCTTCTCTGCACCGATAAGAAAAAGAAGCGTATATTTTTGCCTAATCGACCTTGACTGCAACGTCTATCCTTTCAAAATAACAAATGCTGACCCGAGACATTGGCAACCTTATATGCCGAGCGACCGGAATTTTGTCTTATTAACACACAAAATCAACGCACAAATAAAATTGCCGACAAATCTTAAGCCGGGATGGCATCATTTAGGTATTTGGCTACCTGACATCCACAAACCCATACATTTCGATTCGCGATATGCAATTCGATTTATGAATCGCGATACAAATTGGTGGACGACAACAAAGGGCGAATACGGCATCAACTTAATCGGAATGATATTGCTAAAAAAATGATGACGACAAATTCCCGGACGCTTAGCTTGCCAAAAATATTAAAAAATCCGCAAGCTAATCAAACTGATTAGCTTGCGGAACGATACGCAAATCATCTTTTTATTTTTGAGATACAACTTTAAGACTCAGACTCTTGTATAGCCTGTGCAATAGCGCTATCGAGGACATCTATACCCTCAAGTAACGCTTCTTCATTGATGCACAAAGGCGGACAAACTTTTATCGTTCCTCCGCCAAAGCCTACCGGAGCAAAGAACAAGAGTCCTTTTTCCATACAGATACGCACAACCTGCCAAGCAAGCTCAGCATCGGGCTCTTCGCTTCCGGGTTTTACAATCTGCACGCCGGCAACAAGACCTTTGCCGTGAACAGCTCCAATCCGCTCAGCATATTTATTTTTAAGCTTTTCGAGCGCGTTTAGCATAATCTGTCCGACTTTCGCGGAATTTTCAACAAGATTTTCTTCCAAAATTATCTCGATATTAGCAAGGGCAGCTGCACAACAAATCGGATTACCCGTATGTGTACTCGTCATCGAGCCAGGCGGATATTGATTCATAATTTCCGCCCTACCAATAACAGCTGATATCGGCAACGAACTGGAAATTCCCTTACCGCAAGTAAACAAATCCGGCAATACGCCATAATACTCAAATCCCCAGAAAGTCCCACATCGTCCGAATCCAGCTTGCACTTCATCGAAAATCAACAAAGCATCGTGTTCATCGCACCATTTGCGAACCTTTTGAAAATACTCGGGAGGAGCAAAATCAGCGCCGCCACCTTGATACGTTTCGGAAATTACAGCTGCTACCGAATCCGGCTCAACACCCTTTTCTTTTAAAGTCTTCTCGAATAATTCAAAACTCGTATCTTTCGTTCTAAATCCATCGGGAAACGGAACTTGAACAAAGCCCGGGTCGAGATTTCCTATCCATGTTTTAAGCTCCGGAATTCCGCCTGCCTGCTGAGAGCCAAGAGTCCTTCCATGAAAAGCTCTTTCGAAAGAAACAATTGTTACCTTTTTATTTCCTCCGACTTTTTGGCCTCTCGTTCTGCTAAGTTTTATTGCACATTCCACTGCTTCCGAACCCGTCGAGAGTAAAAACACCTTATCGAGTCCGTCAGGAGCAAGCTCAACGAGCTTTGCTGCCAATTTGGCTCTCGCTTCATTCGGAAAACAATAACTCGTCAACATTCCCCCCTGAGCCTGATTGACGATAGCATCTATTATCTTTTTGCGTCCATGTCCGGCATTCGTAATTAAAACGCCCGAGCTAAAGTCAAGCCATTTATTCCCCCACTTATCATAAACATTAACTCTATCTGCATGATCCCACAAAACAGGAGGCTGACCCTCCATACAATGAGGCTCCGCCCGTCTTAACGTTTCCAAAATAGGAAGCGACTCGGGAACCGGAATTTTCGTAACGATACGACGATATTTCGTCTCTATTTTTTCTACATCGCACGGCTCAAGAGGAAAAACTTTACTCGCCATCAAAAATACTCCTATTTAAAATTACACTTAATTTCAATTTCAGCAATCGCATCCGGAATATAACATTTAATTTCTACGATATAAACAAATTAGAATAATCAAATATATTGCAAAAAAATAAATATATCAAGAAATGCAAATAGAATCTCATGCTAATTTAATAGAATTTTTGCATATATGGCGGGATACAATCTTCTAATAACAATATCTAACTTTTAATCAATCATTCACTTTTAACAGCCTTTTTCAAAGCGGCAATAGCTTGTTCTCTGTCCGCATAAATATCAAACAGCTTTGACAATTGCATTAACTCAAATACCTGTTTGACAGAGCTCGTAAGGCAGCACAACGCCACCTCGCCACCTTTCATTCTAATTCGCTTCAAAATTACGAGCAGCAAATTTATTGCAATTGTAGAAACAAATTCCACATTTCCAATATCTATTAATAAATATTTACAGCCGGGCGATTGTATTTTCGTTTTAAACACAGCTAGAAGGCTATCAACTGTTTCCAAATGAGAGATTTCTTTACAAGTAAACTTTGCAACGGTAATTTCGTCAATATCTTCGAAAGTCACCTCTTTTGACTCGTTTGTACTCATTTCACATCCTCTCAAAATCAACTCGAAATTAATCGGCACAATTATAATCGTTCTATTTATAAAACTTTTTTATGCTACTTTGCATTATACACCGTAAGATAATGCAGCGTCTATTGCATCTTGAGGCGTATCATAAAAATTAAATATCTGGTCAAGCCGCGTCAATTTGAATATTTTTTTGAGCTCCGGTTTTAACCCTGATAATCCTATCCAACCTGATTTATCAGATAACTTTTTATGCAACTTAAGCAACATTCCAAGAGTTTGACTCGAAAGAAATCTCACGGACGAAAAATCAAGCACCATAAAACGACATTCCTTTTCATCGATAAGGCTTTCAAGTTCTCTTGCAATATGTTGAATTTGTTGAGTATCTGTAATAGCTGTATCTATGAAATTGACAACAGTAACCTTTCCTACTCTTTTGGTAATAATTTTAGATGCAATTGCCATCAGAGCTTTCCTCACATATAAACGAATTGAACTCTATATCACCTATTGATTAAGATAACATCGATTTGAAACCTAAGCAACGAGTTTATTAAAAAAGAAGATTATTTTTGAACCTCTATCAAATGCCTTGAAAAAAACGGCTGAACTGTCAAATACAAAATCCCATCACGCGCCTTGAGAGATTTAATTTTAAAATCATAATCGCTATTAGGAAATTTAAAATGATTCGGAATACGACGAGATTCAAGAATTTCACCGAAATCATTCATATATTTATCGGCACGTTTGGCAATTTTTTCTATATATTTCTCGATAACAGCTTGCGGAACAGGCCAAAGGCCTACACGTATTTGCAATTTATCAATTATCAGCCAATCGTCATTA
>CAZKNI010000093.1:0-5779 GCA_964554055.1 uncultured Phycisphaerae bacterium
ATTCTTTCGATGACGCCTAAAGAGCGAAAGAAGCCCGAAATTATTGACGGTTCGCGTAGAAGGCGTATTGCGAAAGGTTCCGGAACAGAGCCTCAGGATGTTTCCGGATTGGTTAAGAGTTTTCTTCAGATGCGGACGATGATGAAGCAGATGTCGAATTTGGGTTTCTTGCAGCGGATGAAACTCGGTTCGCAAATTAGCCAAAATGCATTATTGACTGGAAAAATGCCTAAAATTAAAGTAAAATCTCCCAAATTGTCCGCTAAGGCAAAATTATTGAAAAGGCGAAAGAGGAAAAAGAACAGATAAGGTAATAAATTGTTTTATAGCGTAATTGTAAATATGGAGTTAAGTAACGAATAAAATTAATACAGTGTGTTTACCGGAGGAAATCAGTGGCAGTTAAAATAAGATTAAAAAGGTTTGGAAGGCGTAATAGGGCGTTTTATCGGATAAATGCTATCGATATAAGACGAGCTCGTGATAGCAAGGTTATCGAGGAGCTTGGATATTATGACCCGATAGCAAAGGAACCGGAAAATCAGCTTAAAATTGATAGAGAACGAGTGGAATATTGGCTTAGCGTGGGAGCCCAGCCTAGCGATACGGTGAAGAATCTGCTCCTTAAAGCGGGTGTTCCTGTAAACAGCAAATAAGAAATAAATATATTGTCGATAGACAATTTCTTATTGTGCATAAAAAGTCATAGCTGAAATATGCGAATAGATATTCTTACATTATTTCCGCAGCAGGTAGATGATTTTCTGAATTATAGTATTATAGGAAGAGCTCGCGAGCAGAAAATTGTTGAGATAGTTTGTACCGATATACGTTCGTTTACTCTTGATAAACATAATAAAGTTGACGATAGGCCTTTTGGCGGAGGGCCGGGAATGATTCTTTCCGCTCAACCGGTTTTTGATGCGATTGAAGCTGTTGAAAAGCAGGATAGACGAAAGGGCAAGCGAATTTTGTTGACGCCTCAAGGTCAACGATTGACTCAGAAACTTGTTAGGGAATTAGCTGACGAAGAAAGATTAATAATAATAGCTGGCCATTATGAGGGATTTGACGAGCGAATAAGAGTTGGCTTATCTCCGATAGAAATTTCGATTGGCGATTATATTCTTTCGGGTGGCGAGTCAGCAGCTGTTGTTTTAGTGGATGCAATCGTTAGGCTCTTGCCGGGAGCTGTAGGTGATGAGCAATCGACTCGGGATGAGTCTTTTAGCGAAAATTTGCTTGAATATCCTCAATACACAAGGCCGAGAGAATTTAGAGGAATGAAGGTGCCCGAAGTTTTATTGAATGGCAATCACGCTGAGATAGAAAAATGGCGGCGAAAGCAGGCTTTAGAAAGAACTCGGCAAAGAAGACCGGATTTGCTTGATTCGTGATAATAATTTTGATATAATTAACAATTTTCAGGAATTAACGGATATATTGGCACAACAAATATTGATTTGTTAAAGGAAATATAGGCAAAAAGAAAGAGAGGAATATAGGAATGATTAAGCCGGCATTGTTAGCAGTTGAAGAAAAATATTTCGAGAAGCCCGAATTACCGGATTTCAGTATCGGAGATACGATTGACGTACATATCAAGATTAAAGAAGGTGATAGAGAAAGGGTACAAGTATTTAGCGGGACTGTTATTCGAAGAAAGGGAAGGGGCGCAAACGAAACGTTTACGGTAAGGCGCATTGTGAATGAAGAAGGTGTCGAAAGAACTTGGCCGTTATTGTGTCCGAATATCGTGAAAATAGAGGTAAAACGAAAGGGTAAAGTTCGGCGGGCAAAGTTATATTATCTTAGAGATAGAAAAGGTAAAGCGACAAAAGTTCGTGAGCTTCGCATTGCACGTGCGAAGAAGACGCAACAGCAGCAAGCTGACATGTCGAAAGTTGATGAAACAGAGCAGCAAGAAACGGCCGTTAACGAAAAAGAATAAATAAAGATATGTTACACCGTTTACGGGCGTAATCGAAAACGATAGGCATCGGAGAGTTGTTATTCCGATGCCTTTTTTTGTATGGATGTTTGCGTGAGAGTAACTCATGTTCGAATTTATGCAAAAATTATTTGGGCTGAGAGTGAAAGACCTTTCAGCTTTATCGCATATTGAGTTTGGGCAATGGGCGGAAAGAGCTGCTGAAAAGTTTTTGAAAAGGAAAAAAATGAAACTTATTGCAAAAAATTATGCGACTCGTTTCGGTGAAATAGATTTGATAATGAAAGACAAAGAATTTATTGTATTTGTTGAAGTCAAATCGACGCGTTCCGATGAACTTGACCCTGTATCGCATATTACATGGAACAAAAGAAAATGTATTATAAAAACGGCAAAACATTTTATTGCAAAAAATAGTCTCGAGGATGTTCCTGCGCGATTTGATATTGTTTCCGTTATTGCTCTTATTCAGGATGACGGGACTTATAATATTAAAATCGCACATGAGGAAAATGTATTTGCCGAATAGTCGATAAGGTGTAAAAGGACAAAAATAATGGCGATGTTAATCGATACGCATGCACATTTGACGTTCAATCCGTTACGCAAGCAATTGGACAATGTTCTGTCGCGAGCGGGAGAGTCCGGAGTCGAAACAATAATTACAGTCGGAACGACGCCTGATGACAGCATATTAGCTGTTGAGTTGGCGCACAGTTATGATAATATATACGCAGCTATAGGGATTCATCCTCATGATGCGGATAAGAACAATAATGCCGAACACTTAAAGCCTTTGCTAAATTCCTGTAAAGTTGTAGCTATTGGCGAAACCGGACTTGATTATCATTATGATTTTGCTGACAGAAACAATCAATGCAGGCTTTTTGAGTCTCATCTTGCAATTGCCCAGCAGAGTCGCTTGCCTGTGATTATTCATTGCCGCGAAGCTTTTGACGATGTTTTTTCGATATTAAAATCTGCAAATGGCAATATAAAAGGTGTTTTTCACTGTTTTAGCGGTTCGATAGAACAGGCGAAGGCTGTTTTGGATATGGGTTGGAGTATATCGGTTACAGGTATTCTAACATTCAAAAATGCAGTGTCTCTTCGCGAAACGATAAAGGCAATAGGTTTGTCCAATTTACTCGTTGAGACAGATTGCCCTTATATGTCGCCTGAGCCGGTGCGAAAGAATCGTATCAACGAGCCTGCTAATATAAAATATATTGTTGAATTCTTATCTGCTCTTTTTAATTTGCCGATGGAAAAAGTAAGTGAGATATTGCATAATAATACATTACGTATTTTTTCTATTTTAAGAAAGGATAGCTAATGGGTATGTTTCTTGTTACAGGCGGAGCTGGATTTGTCGGTTCACATTTGACAGAAGGTCTTATTGCACGCGGTCATAAAGTAAGAGTCATCGATAATTTTGCAACCGGCAAGAGAAAAAACATCGCACATTTACTTGATAAAATAGAACTGATAGAAGGCGATATTCGTAATCCGGAAGATTGTAAAAAAGCTGTCGATGGCGTATCTGTCGTGCTACATCAAGCTGCTGTACCCAGTGTTCCCAAGTCGGTTCAGGACCCTGTAACATCTCATCAAGCTAATATAGATGGCACATTCAATATGCTGATGGCTGCCAAAGATGCCGATGTCAAACGATTTGTTTATGCTGCCAGTAGCTCTGCTTACGGAGATACGGAAGTTTCGCCGAAGCACGAGAAAATTTTGCCGGGTCCGAAAAGCCCTTATGCTGTAAATAAACTCGTAGGCGAATATTATTGTAGAGCGTTTTATGAATGTTTTGGGTTACAAACGATTTCTCTGCGATATTTTAACGTGTTTGGTCCTCGACAAGACCCTGCAAGCCAATATGCAGCTGCGATTCCCGCATTTGTAACAGCTATTTTGGAAGATAGGCAGCCAACGGTGTATGGCGACGGGGAGCAATCACGTGATTTTACATTTGTCGAGAATGTTATAGAGGCAAATATTTTAGCGGCGGGTGCTCCGGAAACTCATGGCGAAGTTGTTAATATTGCGTGTGGCCAATCGGTTACAATAAATGCGATAATTAAGCAAATCAATGAACTGCTTGGCAAAAATATTGAACCGATATACGCAGACCCTCGTCCCGGCGATGTTCGTCATTCGCTCGCAGATGTTTCACTTGCTCGGGAAGTTATAGGTTATGAGCCTGTCGTATATTTTGACGAGGGCTTAAAGCGTGCGATTGACTGGTATGTGAATAACGCTGCTTTTTGGAAAGAAGATTAGAAGCAATGAAAAAAATCAAAAAGTCAAGACGTATTATTTTGGCTTGTATCTTTTTGTTGATAGCGGGTTGTCAGTCTCAAAAGCGTCAAGTTGTTGATGATAGCTATCGGGAAAACTCTTGGCCGTTGAAACATTATAAGGGTGTTCTTCTCGAGTCGGCACATTATAAAATATATACAACAACGAGAGATAAGACATTTCATCGTGCGATGATAACATTAGCGGAAACTCAATATACGCGTTTTGCCGATACGCTTACAATCAAGCCGAAAAATAAAATGACGGTTTACGTTTTCGCTAATACACGTCAATGGATTGCTTTTACGAAAGCTAATCTTGGCAGCTGGTCTAAAGATTTGCTCCGTATTCGCAGTGGCGGATATACGACGGGACATTTAGCTGCGTTTTATTATCTTGGCAGATATCCGACATTGACAATATTAGCTCATGAATTGTTTCATTTATATCTTAATTGCGCCGGAGGCAGCGGAATTCCTGTTTGGCTGAACGAGGGATTAGCTTGTTGGTTTGAGTCGAATGAATGGGACGGCGACAAGCTTATATGTACGCCTGGAAAAAATCTTTTCCGTCAGCAGCAGCTTCGTGAAGCTATCAATTCCGGTAACTTGTTTCCTCTTAAAAAACTCTTAGCTACAATTCCTCGTAGCGAAGTTAGACATTCTTATAGCAGAATGCTGACATATTATGCGCAAGTTTGGGCTTTGATTAGATTTATGTTTGATAAGCGTAGCGGTGTTTGGCACGATAACTTTCAAAAGTTGCTGGCTGATATCGGTACGAATAAGCTTAAGCTGCGTGCCTCGGGTTATTTAGTGTCTAAAAGTTCGTCCGAGAAAATTACATTTCCCGAAGCTGTTTTCCGTGCGTATATAGAAGATGATTTGCAGAAATTCGAAAATTCCTTCCGTCAATATATCGAACATGAAATAAAGTAAAGTTTGTTCTATCTATTTACTAATACGCGATTTATGTTTGTTTTTGTGGGATGAATTGCTAATTTGTGTTATAATCTATTTATAAGATTAATTTGCCTTATTTCTTTGTAACGAAAAGGGTTACAGCTTTCATTGTGAGATATTCGGTATTTGTGCGTGTTGGCTATTTGTCCTCCCGAAAGTGTTATATTTACATTTATATTCATTGTCTAAATAATGGACAATTACATAATATATTAGAATATTCTAAAATAAATATTGACTTGATTTTTTGTTTATGATAAAATGAAAGCAGAAGTTTATGGAACAATGAAAATAGAAGTTTATGGAACTTTGACAATTAGAAGTTTATGGAACTTTGACAATTTTATTGACAATTTTAATTCATTTTTAATTTTTGAAATTGTTATATGCATTTCTTTAGTAGCATTATTTTGCGGGAAAATTTTTAGAATTTTATGGAAACGAAACTTTCAAGACAAGTAAAGAGGACAACAGATAAACTCCTGAAATGGATGAGTGATAATAATATAAGTGTTCATGACAAAATTCCCAATATGGCTAAACTGAGTAAAGAATTCGG
>CAZKNI010000094.1:0-3806 GCA_964554055.1 uncultured Phycisphaerae bacterium
ATCAAAAGTAAGTTTCGCCTGTTCCGTGTTCACCCGTTTGAAACTCCATTAATATTAGACAGATTATATTGCTCTTTGTTCCGTTTATTTTAGCAAAATGAATGAATAATATCCAGAATAGCTTATTACAGCGGAAAATATGTTACGGGATTCTTAGGAATCGTAGCGTAAAGATGTTTATTTTATCTATTTTTGCCATTTGCTTTTAAAATCATTCTGCATTCCGCAATAGCGCAAGCGTTTTTAACAGCTTTGAATTTTCCGGATAATATAAACTTTCCGAGCGGGTATGCGTCGGATTTTCCTATTGGCTCGAGAAGAGCTTGCTCTATTGTTCCTGTCATTACATTGCGTTTGCGATTTAACGAGAAGCAGATAAAGCCTGTTCCGGTATATCTTAGCTTAATATAGCTTCCTTCCTTAATGACTTTATTTTCGGAAGCATCGGCAACGGTTATAAGATATTCTATTTTGGCGTTTATTTGTGATGATTCTGCATATGTCCTTCCCGGAATAGGTTTCCATAAAAGCTTTGCATAAAGAATTTGCTGAAGGATTTGTTTATTATCGTTACTCATTGGCTCGATACTTTTAAGGACAATATAATAATCATCTCCTCTGCCGGCATAGAAATATGCTTCTTGGAAATTTTGGGTAATATTTTCCGGCTTATCAGGGATTTTATAATTTGTTATTTGCATGCGATTATATGTCTGTTTACAGCCATATATCGAAAAAGCAGTCAATAATGCGATAACAATAAAAATAAAGCTGTGAATGTTGAGTTTTTTCATTTGCTTCTCTATTCTGATAAACCTTTAGGTTTCAGCTCCAAAATTTTTAATACGTCTCGCTCGACGATAGCTTTTAATTTTTGTCGAGCAATTGTAGGCAGATTTGTATTGCTTGCTATTTGGTTTATGTTGTAAATGCTTTCGATAGTGGATGCAGCATTCGATGCGGGAAAATCACTTGCAAGAAGAAATTTGTCTATAACGCCCATTTGGTCTGCCTTAACAAGTGTTTGATATCCCGTCCATTGTCTTTGGACAAGGCCAGCTGTATCCGTATATGCGTTTTCATATTCCGCGAGTAGCAGCATTAATTGGTCGCTCCAAGGCCAACCCATGTCCGTAAAGATGAATTTGATTTGCGAATATTCTCTGATAATCTCCGTCCATAAAATAGGATTGGAAAACTCGGCAGCAGGAGCTCCGAAAGGTTGTCCGCTGTGAATAATGATTGGCGCATTATGTTCAGCTGCATAATCGTAAAGCTGCATTGCAGAAGAAGAGTTTGGGTGAAATCCCTGGCCTGCAGGAGAAATTACAAATCCCGCAAGATTGTAATTTTTCAAAATTTGTTGGGTTTGTTCTTTTATATTATCTGATGTAGGGTCAATACAGCCGAAGCCTATTATTTTTTCTCGATATTGATATGAACAATCCGCAATAAACTTGTTGGGAATATCAACGTTTAATAATCTTGAACGGAATCCGAGCAGAAAAGAAATCGTTACCGGCTCGGATGCGATTATTAAGTCGTACGAACTCGCTAATCTCGAAGCTGACGGATTATTCTTGAGCCTGAAATTGCTGTTGCACTTTCCAAGCTGAGACGCTGATTCCCATAAATGTGTGTGGCAATCGACTTTTATCTGTGAAACATTTTCAGCCAAAGTTTAAGCCTCCGATATTTTTGAGTTTCGATTTTATTTTATATGCTATTTTCATATTTGCCTCACTTTTTTCCTATAATAGCTATTTTGTATTTGTCAGCTAATTTAATCATTTTTTCTTTATCAATCATAATCGTTTTTCCCGCTTGTATAACAAGAGCGACAGCTCCGTTGGCGTGAAGGTTTTCTATTGTGTTAGGTCCGACCGTTGGCACGTCGAATCGCATATCTTGATGTGGCTGAGCTACTTTTAATAATATCCATTTGCCTTTAGCTAATGTTCCGGCACGCTTTATCATTTCATCTGTGCCTTCAATAGCTTCGACAGCTATTATATCTTTTTCTCTTACAGCGATTGCTTGCCCTACATCCATTTCCGCAATTTTCAATGCAATCGGCCAAGCGAATTCTATGTCTTCGGAAGCTGATTTATCGGGTTTTGTGTGAGTAAACAACCCTTCGTCAGCGAGTATGTCTTGACAATATTTTACCGAGTTTATCACTTCAATTCCTGCCTGTTCGATTTCGTCAGCTAACGCTGACAGTAATGCCAGATTTCTCCTGTCCGATTTGGCTTTTTTGAACCAGATTTTAAGAGTCTTCAAATCCGGAAGATATTTCCAAATTCGCCAAGGTGAAAATGCTTCTGTTTTTTTGACTCCGCCGGCTAATATTAATTCAGTTGCTCCGAATTTTCTTGCTAATTTTATCCATTTGCCTATTCGTGCGATAGGAATCCAATAAAATTTATCCGCTAAGTCAGTCAGTTTTTCCGAAGCTTGGTCGCGAATTCCCAATATGCATACCGAAACACCGGCGGACTTAGCTCCCTGAGCTGCAAGAAAAGGCAGCTTGCCATATCCTGCTACGATTACGAGTTTATTTGATTGTAATTCATCTGTTCCATTGTGCATAGCAAATTATTTCGTGATAATGTTATTATTTGGATACATAAACAATGTTATTTTATCAGATTTTTCTTTTTGATAAAAAATATTTTGTAACTTGTATTTTCAAATAGATAAAATATACTGATATAGAATTATCTTTAATGTTTGTTTTTCTTTTAAGTTAACGGGAGGAAACCTATGGCGAAAATATTGATAACATATTACTCTCAGTCCGGAAATACGAAAGCGATGGCAGAATATGTTATGGAAGGTGCTAAAATGGCGGGGGCACAAACGACGATAAAGCCGATTGTACAAGTTTCAGCTAAAGAGTTGCTCGATTATGACGGCATAATTATAGGTTCGCCGACATATTATGGGCTTCCCGCTTATCAAATTAAGAAGCTTATAGATGAATCGGTTGAATTTCACGGTCAGCTCGCAGGGAAAATTGGCGGAGCGTTTTCATCTGCTGCGAATATAGGTGGCGGAAACGAGACGACAATTTTAGCTATATTGCAAGCGATGTTGATTCATGGGATGATTATTCAAGGTACGCCCGGGGGCGATCATTATGGGCCTGTTAGCATTGAATCGCCGGATAGCAGGGTTGAAATGCAGGCACAATCTTTAGGAAAAAGAGTTGCGGAATTAGCGATAAAATTGTTCGGATAAAAATTGTAATAAGTTTTTATGTATTTGGGTGAACAAAACGCCCAATTTAGGCATATAATTATGCGGAAAATATTATTTTATGGAGGATTGTGCTATGAATATCGACAAAATCGAGCCGAAACGTGCATTGAAGAGTCTGCGTGATGAAATTGACAATTTATTTGACAGATTTGTTGAGAGGCCTCTCGGGGTGATTACCGGTCAAGTTGTTGCTCCTGTTGATATTTCGGAGACAGATACGGAAATAATTGTTAAGAGTGATTTGCCGGGCATGGAACTTAGCGATATTGATGTATCCATATCCGGCGATGTTCTTACAATCAAAGGGCAAAAGAAAAAAGAGATAGAACAAGCGGGTAAAACTTATCACGTAATCGAGCGAAGTTATGGCGAATTTTCTCGTTCATTGAGGTTGCCTGCTAAAGTCGATGTTGACAGAGTCAAAGCCAGTTATAAAAACGGTGTTTTGGAAATCGTAATGCCAAAAGCTGAACCTGTACAGACGAAGAAGATAAAAATCGAGGACGAAGAAGATAAACAGGATAATCAAGGTTAATAAGAAG
>CAZKNI010000095.1:0-3278 GCA_964554055.1 uncultured Phycisphaerae bacterium
GATATATGCTGCAAGTTGTAGCTTGAAGAGAGGGAGAGTTTTATGCCGAAATTGCCGACGATAAAACTTGGACAGTTTGATGTTGCTCGGCTTATTATCGAGGGGAATCCGCTTTGTGGAAACACTCAAGCGGGCAGAAGATTGTGGGATAAATACAGTTCAGGCAAGAGGAGATTATTATCGAATTTTATATGATGCGTTTAAGTTTGCGTTTGAAAATATTAAGTCTATCGATGCTGTTGTTGTTGGGATGTATCCGAAGGAAATCAATCAGATAGAATTTAACGTTGAATATGTAACACAAATATTAGGCGAAGGATAGCTGAGCTTTTTGGTGAAATAGCGTAGAGGCGTTTTTTCCTAAAGCAAACGTGTTTGCGGTGATAAATTATTTGTTATTACGAAAATTAGAGGAGCACAAAAAATGGAGAAAGCAAAACTGCTTGAAGCAATGAATCTCGCATGTAATTGGATTAGCGATGTGGCACAGGTTAAGAGTGATAAACTCACGGTAGAAAACAATAGCCAAGGATTTGAATATGATAGCTGGAAAGGTGCTATTCGCGGTGAATATAGCTGTAAGTCGAAAGAATGGGATTTTTTCTGTCCGGTTTGGCATACCGGTCAAGCTGTCAAGGCACTGATAAAAGCTTATAAATTGACGCGGAATCCAAAATGTCTTGAATCTGCAAAATTAGGCGCAGAGTTTATTAAGAATGTTCAGATATATGACAAAAGCAGTGTGGATTTCGGATTGATATTAGCATTTGAAGATAAACCCGCGCAAGTTAATACATCGGCAATATTGGAATGTCTCGACGGATTGATGCATTTGGCAGAGCTTGAGAATGACAGCGAGTTATGGAATCGAATAATATCAGCTGGAGAATTCGTAGCGAATAAGGCGTATAACTCGGAATTGGGATTGTTCCGCGATTTATATGACCCGAAGACGCATGAGTTTGTTCCTAAAGTGTATCGGGCAAAGGATAATAAAGACGGAAGGCCTTTGATAGATGATGCTATTTTTATAAAGTTATATGAAAAGACGGGAGAGAAGAAATATCTTGATATTCATGTTAGAGTTTCCGAGACACTCGTTCAAGACCAAAGGCCTAAGGGAAATTGGGTCGATTACGGGCCTTGTGATGCTGAGAGAATGATGTTTCATCCTCGCCATACATATTGGTGGGGCAAACCTTTGCTTGACACTTATCGCAAGACAGGTAGGCGTGAATTTTTGGATACAGCGATTGCTTCCGGTGAATTTACATTGAAAGGGATGCGTGTAGATGGCGGCTGGATTCGTGGGCTTGTCTTGGAAAGCGAGAATCCACTTTGCTTGAATACACAGAGTTTCGGACATGCAACATCGGGTTCTGCATGTGCATCAATACTTTTTATGGAATTGCACAAAGAGACGCAAGATGAGAAATGGCGAGAGAGTTCCGAATTGGCGATAGAGTATTGCATGCGAATGCAAGTTAGGCAGGCAGATGACCCTAATATGCAGGGTGTAATAATAGAAAAAGTACTTTATCCGGACGGCACGGATAAGAATCCTTATCATATACGAGATTTGGGAACGATATTTTTTATACAATCAGCTGTAGAGTATATAAGTCGATATTTTTGAGTTAAGCTGGATTTAATCTATATACTCGATAGGGTCTTTGAATCCTGCTTGTTTAAAAGCGTTTTTTCGAATGATGCATGAGTCGCATTTTCCACATGCGAGTTTGTCGGCTTGGGGATTGTAGCACGACCAAGTAAGTGAGTAATCGAGTCCGAGCTTTTTCCCAAGTTTGATTATATCCGATTTTGTTAGGTTAATGAGGGGCGCGTGTATTGTTATTTTGTTTCCTTCAATGCCCGCTTTCGTTCCTAAATTAGCGAGTTTCTCGAAAGCCTTTATAAATTCCGGTCGGCAGTCCGGATATCCCGAATAGTCGATAGCGTTTGCTCCTATGAAGATGTCAAATGCGTTGATTTGCTCTGCAAACGCTAACGCCATCGAAAGAAAAATTGTGTTTCTTGCCGGAACATACGTAGGAGGGATATCCTTTGAAATTTGCGTTAAATCCCTATTTTCGGGCATATTTTGTTTAGCAGTAAGAGCGGAAGAAAGAAACAGCCTTTTATCAAGTTTGATGATTTTGTGTCGTTTGCTTATGTGATAGAATTTTGCTATTTTTTTAGCGTGTTCTATTTCGATATTATGCTTTTGTCCGTAGATGAAACTCAATGCATAGCAATGAAAATTTTCGTTTATTGCATATGCAAGAGTCGTGGCGGAATCAAGTCCTCCGCTTAATAGGACGATAGCAGATTTTTTGTTTGTTTGCTTATTCATTTGTCTTAATTAAAGTCTTTCTATTGATTAAAGTCAATTAGATAGTAAAGGTTTTAGTGTAATTATGCCGAAATAATAAAAAAGAAATTGAAAACAAAATAAAAATGACATAAAAAGTAACGATTTTGATTTTTTCTCTTGACAAAATAGCAAAAGTGATAGACAAAATAAATAATAAAAAATAAATCGGCTCTTTGTAAATTTAATTTCCTTTCCTTTTTTTAGTGGAGGTATCGTTATGGCTAAAAAAGTCGCCAAGAAGAAGAAAACAGCTAAAAAGGCAGCACCGAAGAAAAAAGCAGCAAAGAAAACAGTAAAGAAGAAAACAGCTAAAAAATCATCTGCCAAAAAGCCGTGTGCAAAGAAAAAAACAGCCAAGAAAAAAGCAACAGCCAAAAAGAAAACAGCTAAGAAGAAAACAGCTAAGAAAAAGAAAAAATAATGTAACGTAATGAATAAAGGAAATGACGCGTCACAGGATATATATGTATGATGCGTCAGCCTTGAGAGCTTTCAGGGTTATAAAAAACAGAAGGTCCTCAGCCACGGCGGGATCTTCTGTTTTTTTTATTTACGGGGATGAAACTGCTTATGAATTTTCTTTAATCTGCGTTTGTCAATATGAGTGTAGATTTGTGTTGTTGTGACCTTTGCGTGTCCTAAAAGTTCTTGAACGATGCGTAAATCCGCACCTGCTTCAAGTAAATGAGATGCAAATGAATGTCTTAGTGTATGGGGAGAGACTTTTCCCGTATTTAATCCTGCTAAAATAGCATATCTTTTTATCATTCGCCATGTGTTGTGTCTGTCAAGAGGTTTGCCACGTCTGCTCAAAAACAGTTTGTCCTGATTATGATGTTTGTCAAGTTCAGGCCTTAAATATTTTATATATTGTTCGAGTGAACGAACAGCTAATTTGTTTAGG
>CAZKNI010000096.1:0-5359 GCA_964554055.1 uncultured Phycisphaerae bacterium
TTAATAAGCTCCTGATAACCCGTACCCGCTGTCTTCGTCAAAAGTTCCGTTTCATCTCCGAGCGCTGCTTGTATTTTAGCATGTTTTTCCTCAGCTGCATTTCGCACATCTATAAAATATTTCACAACTTGACGAGGAGGCTCTATTTTCGTTATAAGAACTTCGTCGAGTTGCAATCCGCATTCCATATCGAGTAACTCTCTGTTAAGATATTCCTTAACTGTTCTGGCAAACGCTGTCTTCTTGGGGCCTATCAAATCATCAACCTTAAAATTAGCAGCGGAATAGATAATAGCTTCGTCTGCCAACGATACAATCAAAGACTTTTCGGGAATTGTCTCGGGATTTTCCGCTCCGTAAATACTTTTCACATAATCGAAAGCATCTATAATCCGATATTTAATATTCATATTAACATGCAAAAGATTAGCGTCAGCTGTTATAACGGCATGATCCTTACCCGGAACAAGAGAAGCTCCAACCCGTTTACTCTTACCTTGAAGCTTTTCTTGTTCGGTAAGATAATACCAAAATTCACAATTAACACTTCTAAGAGTTTCTTTGGGAATCTTTATAACCTTATCGATAGGCTCAGGCCAAGCGATATGAAATCCCGGTTTTAGCTCTCGTTCAGGCCCTGTTCCTACGACCTTGCCGAATCTCATAACAAGGGCAACTTCTTCGGGCTTGACGGTAAATGCTCCGCTAAAAAGGAACATAATAACAACGAACACCATAATCCATTTAAGAATTTTAAAACATATCTGAAGCGCATCAACTAAAGCTTGACTCGCTTGATCGTTGTTATCAAGTCTCCCGTCAGCGATTTTCTGCTCTTGCAACTGTCCCATAATTTTATCCCTGTCAAACGTTTATTGTTGTCTTTTGATATTTATTTTCTACTTTTTATTTTTCGATTTCCCATTTTCTGCTGGCGACTGTTTAGATAGCCACGAAATTATATCGGAATCAAGCAAATCGAAAGGAGGAACATTTCGAGCCTCGAGTATGAGAGTCGAACGTTTCGGTAAAATTTCCTTCAATGTCTCAAGACGCTTGATGAAATTGTGAAGCTGAGGATGTTTGGCAAATATCTCATAATATTTGGCAGCTTCAACATCGCCTTCTCCCCTTATCGTAATAGCTTCCGCACGTGCACGATTTTCTATATCACCGGCAAGCTTGTTAGCACGCGCACGAATTTGCCTAGCAATACCTTCTCCCTCCGCACGATATTTTTTGGCTAACTGTTCTCGTTCCTGACGCATACGTTCAAAAACCTTCTTTGTTGCATCTTCCGGAAGCTCAAGCCGTTTAAGTCCGACTTTGGCAACCTCAATGCCATAGCTGGAAAGAGCCTGATCCGCGATAATTTTCGTGAGCTCCTTTTCTATCTCCGAAAATTTCATCTTTTTAGGATTCGTACTGACAAAATCTTCGAAATTATGCTCTCCGATAACTTTGCCCATTGCATCGTGGGCAAGACCCGTAAGAACAACTTCTGCTTTTGCAGGTGTCCCGATTTCTTTAAGATATCTGATAACATCGTCTTTACGGGGCGAAATACGCCAAGCGGTATACACCGTTACCGTTATACTCTGCTCGTCAGCTGTAAACAACTGCTCAAGCTTACTTTCATGTACTCTAAGCCTATTATCGAACATCATCACTTGTTCTATAGGCCAAGGCCATTTCCATTCCAAACCCGCAGAGCTTTCGCCACTAATTGTCCGAGTTACTTTGCCAAACGTTGTAACGACAGCTGTATTCGTAAACGGTACCGAAAACGCTATCATGTACAACAAAAATGCAGCAAGAACAATCAACACCAAAATTATACTTGCGAAACTTTTACCGCTTTTGTTTCCGTTTTCTTGACCCATAATTTCGTTCCTTTTTGTGTCCTTAATATTACCTGTTTTTTATCCGTTTCTTTCAAAACCCTTTTAACTTATTTATTTTGTTGCTCAACTTCTTGTTGAACTTCTTCACCCAAACCCAGCAGACCTGCCGGAAGCTTTTCCTTATCGTCAACAATCAAAAGAACTTTTTCAGGATGTTTGACTGCGAGGATATATTTTCGTATCTTCTTTGTTGCATCAACAAGCATATTGAGATACTTGCGCATATAAAATACATTAGGAGCATATTTATAACTTATCAACTGAGCTTTAAAACGTGATGCTTTTGACTTTTCAATTGTAACTTTTGCGTATCTGTCAGATTCAGCTGAAGAGATAATCTCAGCAGCTTGAGCTCGAGCTTTTGGAATCCGCTGATTTGCTTGTCCTTTAGCTTTCCAGATAAGCGTTTCTCGTTCTTGACGTGCATTAATAGCAGCTTCAAATGCGTCGGCAACTTCTACCGGAGGATGCATTCCAACAAGGGCAATCCTTATTATCTTTATCCCAGAATGATTCTTGTCAAGCTGAGCTTGTATCGATTTCTTAAGAGCGGATGTCAGATTTTCCCTTTGAGTTGCCATCACGCCCATCGGGTCGGCGCTAGCCATATAGCGTGTCCATTCACGATAAGCAATTGCTTCAAGCATCGCTTTAGGGTCTTTATAATTGGATATATAATCAAGAAGAGAATTCTCATCTATATTATAATGAATAATCAATGCACCTGCTAATATGCTTACGGGAGAAAGGTCTTTATCCGCTTTCTTAGCGTTGACAGACTCTTTGGCGGACGACTTCAAATGCGATTCAAGGTCTTTACTTGCAACGAGTAGCTGAAATTCCTCCCCCGTTACATGTTTGACTGTCCACAATATAGGTTCTGTTGCTTTTTCCGGATTGAACCAATTAATCTGTCCCGTAAACCCTATCACTGTTTGTTGAACTTCGCTAACGGGATATATCTGCGCAACATCGATAGGCCAAGGCCATTTGTAATGCAAACCTTCTTTTAGAACATAATCGGGTTTCTTGCCGAAATGTAATATAACAGCTTGCTGGCCAGGCCTAACAACAACAATGCAACTCATAAGATACAAGGCAATTGCACCGAAAAGAACAAGAGGAGCAATCGCATCTTGAAGCAACTGATAAAACCAAGTTTCGGACACTCTAAACCCAAATTGATAATCAATTGCATGTGCAATTGAACGCATTACGCCTTCAGGTTCGCAAAATAGCCCGAGCAAACGAGATTCGTAACTCGGACGATATTCTTGACCGGGAATGCGAGGACGATATATATCCATTATCAAATTTAACAGCAATTCCGCAGATAATATCAACAAAATTACGGGAATAATTTTAGCTAATATCTTTTCCGGCATATAAGTTTGAAAATTCGCTAATGCCAGAGTAACCGCTAATGCTGCACAAACCAAAGCGTTACCCATTATATAATTTGCCCCCGCTCGTAACGCTCTGCTAACGGGAATTTTACTCAATCCGAGACAATATCTTGACATTATAAAGCACACAAACGAAATGCCAACGATAATTGAAAGAGTTCCAAGCTCCTTGGCGGGATTCATTTCAAGGGCGTCTTTAAGCCAAGTCATAGGCCACCAAGACGGAATCAATCGTGCAGCAAAAAAGATATGAATTAACGCTATAATCACAGATATTGCCGGAACAAACCATTTCCGCAAGATTCGCAATCTGCGTTCCATAGGAAGCTCTTCGTCAGCGGAATATCCTTGAAAAACACTCTCGGAGCCGCCGAAACGTTGAACCTTTTGTCTTTCGAGCTCTTGAATTTCCGCTCGTTGCTGAGTTGCCAACCGTGCTTGATATAGCTCAATAAAAATCAACGCCCAAATGCCGACCCCGGCAAGAAAATGAAAACTTTCTGCAAGTGTAGCTGCGCTGTTGTTAACACGAAACAAAACGAGCAACAACCCGAAACAAATCAACTGGAGTATCAAGCCAACCAAAGCTGCATACTCGGCACGTTTATCTATTCTGTGCATATCTTCTCCAATCTCTCTTATGCCTATTTCACAACAAACACAAACCCGTAAAAACTTTTTTTGTTAATTTACGTATTATCTGATGTTATAATTATCAATATCACACAACGCAATTAATTAAATAGTAAAGTATAACAACATATTACCGAATTTTAAAGTGTAATAACCGGCAACCAAAACTTAATATTACGGACACGTTAAAATGAAAATATATGCTATAGCTAAAGTTACCTTTTTACAGATTATACGTCAACCGATTTATGGGGTTCTCCTTCTTATCGCATTAGGGCTAATGACAATAGCGCCGAGCATAACCGGATTTACAATGGACGACGACACAAAAATGTTACAGGATTTATGCTTATCAACGATATTGCTCACGGGATTATTAATGTCAGCTTTCGGAGCTTCGGGGGCTATATCGTCCGAAATCGAAGACCAAACGATTTTGACAATCGTATCAAAGCCGATAAATCGATTAGCTTTTATAGCTGGCAAATTTATAGGAGTTATGAGTGCGTTGCTATTAGCCAATATTTTTATGCTGCTTGTATTTTTACTCGTATTGAGACACGGTGTCCTTTCTGCTGCCTATATGGAACGTGATATTCCCGTAATTGTATTTGGACTGAGTGCAGCGGGAATAACTTTACTCGTAGCGGGCTTGCTTAATTATCTCTTCGACTGGCAATTTGCGCCGACAGCTATGGGAATAGGCCTTCCTCTAATGATTTTCGCTGTCATAATAGCGGGGTTTTTCAATAAACAATGGGAATTTCAGACGTTCGGCAAGGGATATTCAGCCGATGTGATTAAAGCTTGTATCTTATTAACGCTCGCTGTCTGGATATTAGCGGGAATATGCCTTGTATGTTCAACTCGTTTAAATGTTGTTTGGACACTTGTAATATGCTTTGTCATTTTATGTTTCGGAATGGTCTGGGATTATTACGTTTGGCCTCACGTAGAAAACAGCTCTAATATATTCGGCAAAATCAGCTGGGGTACCTTATACGCCATTGTCCCGAATTTTCAATCGTTTTGGATGCTTGATGCACTCGACATGGAAAAAGCTATTCCCTGGCGATATGTATTACACGCAAGCGGATATGCTTTGTCTTACATATTAGCAACAATGTTATTGGCATATACGCTTTTCCTCGAAAGACAAGTCGGAACAGCTAATAAAATCTGATTAATACATTCATAAACTCCAAAATGACAGACACAAAACAATTGGCAAAAAGAATTCACGAAGCAATTTCGAGCGAGCTATCACGGCAAACTCGCCGCAAATTAGCAAAAATTGTCGTCAGCTGTGATGCTACGGATGCTATCGATATAAAGGAAATCAACGAACAATGGCGAAAGATAGCTATCGAAGCTCAACTTGCCGGCTCACACATCGAAATTCAACATCGTCAGCCA
>CAZKNI010000097.1:0-3377 GCA_964554055.1 uncultured Phycisphaerae bacterium
ACTCCTTTCACTTTAAAGTAAACCTAAACAATATCAACAACTTCCTATTCGATTATTTCACCAACACCGGTGAAATTGTTACCTGAAACGCGCGATTGTCTTCCAAACGCGGATGTTTTATCCGCCAAATCAATTGCTCCACCGCACGATGTCCCATAAGCTTATGGCCAAGGTCTATCGTTGCAGGACGTGGCTTAAGTGCTGTCAGATACGCTTGCTCATTACAACAAGAAACAATTCCGACATCATGACAGGGCTTAATTCCTTTTTCATACAAAATGGGATAAAGCAATGCCGTTACGTTATCATCGGGAACAAAAAAGCCCGCTGATTCCAATCGCATAGACAAAAACTCATCAACCATTGTCTCTAATTCTCGCGACAATTCTTCTTTGTCTATTCCCCAAATGGAAATAAGGTCCTTCCTGCTACTTGATAATTGATAAGCACGTGTTCCGAGTTCCTCCGATTGAAGCCGAAAAGCAGCCCAACGAGAGCGATAAACTGCACGCCCAACATCAGGATTGAAAAATACAAGATTCTTGCAACCTTCTTCCGAAAGATATCGTGCCGCCAATCGGCCGACTGCTTCATTTCCTGCTAACACATGATCTCCCGTAACATCCGAATGAGATGTTAGCCAGACCATTGGAAGCTCACCAAAATGCTTCGATATTTGAGATTTCGTACATCCGCCAACAACAAGAACGCCATCTACATCACCGGGCTTAACAGAGGGAACAAATTCCCCGTTTCGCAACAGCTGAATCAGAACTAATTTTAACCCTCGTTCACCAAGAGCCTGGGACGCACCGAATAAAGTACGAGTAAAAAGCTCGGAATGCTGCATAACATCGGGAAAACTTGCCACCATTGCGATTAAACCGCTGCGAATCCCGTCAATTTGCCTTCTGCTGCTACGACCCTTAGGCTGATATCCAAGCTGTTTGATTATTCGCAATACTTCTTGTGCAGTTTCTGCGGAAACACTCGGATGTTCATTTATCACCCGTGAAACTGTCGCTTGCGAGACACCTGCCAGTTTTGCAATTTTCGTCATATTCATACTGAATATTCTATATGAATATTCAGAATAATGCAAGAAAATTTTTCAAAATTATACATACATCAACACGCCTACACCCCAAAACACATAATCCTCGCAAAATCAATACTTTACGACACCCCATAACAAAAACGCAAATTCAACTGCATATAACAGATGAGATAAATCGGATTGGAATGCAACACAAATTACATCATTTAGACAAGAATTCTAATAATTTTTTCCTCGCCTGCCTAACTTGTTCGTCTTCGCCTACAACAACAGGATAAGTAAAACTCCCTCCGGAACGCCACACCCACTTGATAATAGAATTTTTTCCATCACCTACAAGCTGATTTTCCATCGCTTTGGAATGCAGCTTATCTCTCAATGCCCAAAGCAAACAAAAATCTTCCCAGCCGTCTATTAACCCGAACATACTTGCAGCTGGAACAGGTCCATCTTTTCCGGGATAGACACAACTGTATCCGTGATTAGGATAATACGTATGATACCCATAAACTTGAAATCCCTTTAACGAACCTTTCCAGCCCTGCCAAAATCCGAGCCTATGTTTTATATATCCCGCACGATGTTCTCCGTCGAGCTGAGTTGCAGGAATTGTTCCTTTGAGCATTTGCAATTTGTTCCTCTCCATCCACTCAACGATGGAATAGACCGACCAATAAGGCGCTATCCACGTCAACCGTTTAGCTAATTTTTGCATAGCATCAAAAGGCGTTGAGGCAAAACCGCTTCCTGCAAACTCAAGAGAAGGAACAACACGTTTAGCTTCGTCCATTGTCTCGCACACTTTCCTTACCTTTTCGGGAGACGGGTCAAGCTCGTCAATAAGATACCAAAATATTCGTTTGAACCCTTTGCTTTTAAGGTAATCGACTTCTTGCTTCAATATTGCCAATCTTATTCGACTTTGATTGTCCTTAGATAAAGATTTGAAATTTTCAGGCAGCCAACTCTGACTTACAGGCCAGCCATAACGGAAAACAGCATTGTCCATACCGCGTTTTAACGCCTCATCCAAAATCACGTCCCAACCGGCAAAATCAAGAATAGGCACCCCCTTGTTGTCGAATCTCTTTACTTTAATGAATTTTTTAAGTACATCTTTTCTGTTTCTGATTTCAAATATATTCTGTCCCATCATTTTCATATCATCGAGACACAATCTATACAAATGCAATTGCTGTTCAGTATCTTCAACTTTAGGATAAAGCGTTTCAAACACACAGCCAAAAGAACTCCAAAAGAAGCTCATATACAAATCTTGTCGCTTGGGCAGCGTATAATTCCATACCTTTACATTCAGCACCAAATTCGTCGGCTTCGAACGCTCGGGAATAACCTTAATCGTAAGAGAATATTCTCCAGCTTCGACGTCATGAGTCGATAATTGTACGCCAAACGCATTCTTTTGGCCACGCATTGCGTGCATAACCTTATCTTTGTAAAGCCAATCTTTCCTATCATCGACCAAAACAGCTGCCTGCCCCGGAAAATCACCCTTATCCAGTTCAAATTTCACTTTTCCTATAACACGCAAACACTCAAGCTGCAAATCAACAAACTCATATTCGTTTCGAACAAGGTCAAGATTTACTTGTTCGACAGCTATTCGCTTTTTCTTCTTCGTTGGAATACAAATAAAATATCCTCTTTCAATATCATCTGCCGTCAAATCAAATGTCCACCTCGGCGCTTTCGGCTTGAATTTAGGATGAATATAAACAGGAGCATTATCCCCTAAAAAACCGGCGACAACAGATGTCTCGTATTCTCCGATTTTCTCCCCGTCCGCGAAAATCTTTTGCTCTATGATATACATTCCGTCAGCGGGCGCTTTCCATTTAAATTCCTTATTTACCGTTTGTCCTATTTCAGGTACAATATCAACCGAAAGCTCCGTCAATTTTTTCCTACGCATATTCATTAACTTTGAAACAACAGAGATTTTCTGACACGGCGCAACTGAGAAAAATTGATTTTCGAAATTAAACAATTTTGTCTTTTCAAGATATGAAAAACCGAGCACTCCTTTATCACACGCATAAACTAAATTTTCAATATCGGCAATAGGAATAAGAGTTGCGCTAAATTTAGCGGACTCATTAGCATGTAAAGAAACTTTAGGATAAACCCATTCAACGGTGCCACGTCCCGAACCTGCCCAGAAATACACCGTATTCAAAACATTACAGCCAACTGCCAATCCCCAATTTTCCTTATCATTTATGATTCCCAGCCAAGGCGCTGCTATTTTACGCTCCCAAATAGATTTACTCTTTCCGCACCAGCTTGCCCAGCCAACCTT
>CAZKNI010000098.1:0-2652 GCA_964554055.1 uncultured Phycisphaerae bacterium
ATGTGCATTTGCCGATGAAGATGTTTTGAGGTCGATAGGATTGAAAATACATAAGATAGAAACGTTGACGCAGACAGCTTCTACAATGATTTCAATTGTCAAAATCGAGGAATTTTTTCGCAAAGTAAAGCCTATTCTCGAAAGACGTTTAGCTGAATCGCCATTTGCCAATGTCAGGATAAAAATAGATATCAAGGACATCGGATATGAGATAATCTTAAATGAGGTTTCTGCGAAACAAGTGATTGAAATTAATGTCGTGTATCAGGATTTAATTTTTTTGCTCTTTAATTATAAAGGAGCGAGTGAAATTGCAGATAAAATCGAAGCGGAAAGAGATAAATCAACAGCGATTGCCGTATTGACATTGTTATTTCCGTATTCAGGTAAATTATTTGCGAGTCTTTAGTAATGTATTTTAAAAGCTGATAACTGATAACAATAAAGAAGATATATTTTATTTGTGATGTGTTTTATATTTTTGATACTCGCAATTTCGGATAGCGAGTTTTAATTATGAGGAGTTTAAAAATGTTAAGAAACGGCGCACACGGGTATTGCAATTCGATTTCGTGGCAAGTTTTCTTTTCCCAAATTCGCCAAACAGAACGATTGCTTCAAGAGGCTGATGAAAAGCGGTTATATACGAATAAGCATCAAATCGAGCAGCTCGGCATAAAAGCTCGCAGTTTTTTTCTCGATGCAATAGGCGGCGTTCCCGATGACGGCTCACCCTTAAACCCTCAGACTCTCGGAGTCATCGAACGGGAAAAATATACTCTTAACAAAGTTATGTATCAGTCGTTAGAAAATTATTACGTTACAGCTAATTTGTATATTCCCGGCGAACTTGATGGGCCTGCGCCCGCAATATTGTTGTGTTTAGGGCATTCTCGCGATGGAAAGGGATATGGGGCCTATAAAGCTATGGCAGATTTGCTTGCGAAAAACGGTTTTGTCGTGTTAGCGTTTGACCCTCCCGGGCAGGGTGAAAGACTAAATTTGATTGACAGGAACACAGGCATTCAAAAAGTTCAATGGGGTACACGTGAACATTCTTGGCTAGGATTGTTATGTTCGTTGTCGGGCAATTCCATCTCGCGATATTTTATTCGTGACGCTCAACGTGGGATTGATTATTTGTCAAGCTTGCCTGAAGTGGACGCAAGTAAAATAGGTGCGACAGGTATTTCCGGTGGCGGAACTCAAACCAGTTATCTTGCTCTTGTCGAAGATAGGATATCAGCAGCTGCTCCGGGCTGTTATGTTACCAATCGGCTTACCTATATGAAAAAATTTCATGCTCATGATGCAGAACAAAATATTTTCGGTCATATTCCCGCTGGATTTGATTATTGTGATTTTTTTGTAAATTTTGCTCCCAAACCGTTATTGTTTTTAGGTGCAGCGTATGATTTCTTTCCGATTGAAGGGCTATATCAAACTTATAATATTGTAAAGAGTGCTTACGAAATATATGAAAAAGAGAACAATTGTCAGATTTATGTTGATAATAATGTTCACGGATTTTCTCCCGCTCTCCGTCGCGAAGCTCTGACTTTTTTCGCTAATGTGCTTGCAGGTAAAAATAAGTCCGAGCTTGATTTTGATGAAGCCCCTCTCGAAACTAATGAATTGCAGTGTACGAAGTCCGGATATGTTTTAACGGATTATCCGACAATTAAAGGGCTTGATGAAAAAATTATAGGTGAATTGCCAGAAAAATCTTCGCTATCAGGCGAGCAATTAAGAACGCATATAAAGTCTCTTATTTTGAGGGACAGAAAAAACGATTCTTTATTTCCTAAAATTGTATCTGACGAGTTGACAGTGCAAGGATACAATATCGAAAGGATATTTTTTGACAGTGAGCAGGATATAACAATAACCGCTGAGATGATAAAGCCTCATAATAACACGAGCCGATTGCAAACAGTATTAGCTTTGTTGCCCGAAGGAACAAATACGACAGCTAATCACGATAAAATGAGCGAACTGTTTTTCCGTTTAGGAGCGGATAAGAATATTTTCATTGTAGATGTAAGAGGCGTAGGGGGGGCACGAATAGCAGATAGCTGGCTTGACGAGTTGTCGTATAGGAATATGTACGGCACGTTGTTTAAAATAGCGTATAATTATTGGATGCTAGGTGATAATTTTGTAACGATTAGGGCATTTGATGCACTTTGTGCCTTGAGATATTTACGTTCGCGCGAGGATGTCGATGTTGATAACATAGAAATTTACGCTGAAGATGATTTGGCATTTGTAGGGTTGTTGACATCAGTTGCAGACAACAATATTCGTAATACAAAATTGAGAAATCTTCCGTCGTCGTATCGACAAGAGGCATCAAAAGTATATTATGATAGGAAATTACTTAACGAATGGACAACGATACACGGTATGTTAAAAGATTTCGATATTCCGGATTTGCTGAAACTTATCAATCAATATGAATTAATCTAACTTGCGTAAGAAATTACTCCGAATAGAATAAATAACAGGACAAAAATATTTTGTTGTTGAAAATTTGTTGTTGAAAAATTGTAGATTACGCTTGACATAAGGCAAAGGATTTTATATAAGATTATTGATTTTACCTGCTCCGGATTGGGCGTGTCGGCAGATAAATGTGTCGATAATGGGCTC
>CAZKNI010000099.1:0-8605 GCA_964554055.1 uncultured Phycisphaerae bacterium
GAATATCGAGACGGATGCGGATATGAAATATTCGTCGCCAAATTGGGATTTAACGACGACGGAAACGTTTCCCTTATTTTTTCAACGTATATAGGCGGCAGAAAAGATGATAGAAGTTCGGGAATAGCTGTCGATGCAATGACAGACATATACATCATCGGCACGACTGCATCAAACGATTTTCCCGTTACCGATTCAGCTTTTCAACCCGAGCCAGGTCTTGTTTTGATAGATGAAGATACGGGAGCAAACATCGATAACGATACAGACGTATTCGTAAGCAAATTAAGATTTCGCGAAGGCGACGAAAACGTATCGCTCGTTTACTCAACATATCTCGGAGGCACAGGCGATGACGAAGGCAAGGCAATAGCTTTGGACTTCTCGGGAAATGCCTCTGTAACGGGATTTACAGCTTCTACCGATTTTCCGACGTATTACGAAGAAGATAACACAATGGATTTGGGCGGAGATGCTTTCGTAGCAAAATTAAGTGTTGACGGCTCACGATTGATATTCTCAACATATTGGGGAGGAAGCGGCATTGATACAGCTCTTGGCATTGCCGTTGACGTTGCTAACAACGATACATACATCGTCGGAAACACTTTTTCGAACGATTTCCCTTTAACAAATGCACTCACAGGAGTTCCGGAAAGCACTTCACAGCAATGTAAAGCATTTGTAGCCAGATTCAGCGAAACGGGAAACGTCTTATATTCCACATACATATCAGCGGATTCCTACGGACGCGATTCCGCTGGCGACGCTGACGTCGATAGCATTACAGGAGATTTACTCGTAATAGGAAGCACAACTTCCGAAAATTTCCCCGTTACGGAAGATGCTATTCAAGGAAGGCACGGCAACGAAGAATCTGCGATTGTCGCACATGATGCTTTCATCTGTCGCATAAATCCGGAAAATTCATCTTCCAGCGAAGACTCTAGCGATAATAATACGAACAATATTATCAATCCCTCATGTGCTATCACAAGCATATCCGCTGGCAGTTCCCTAATGAAAGAGTTACCTATATTCAGAAAATTCAGAGATGAATATCTAAAACAATCTAAGATGGGAAAATCGATTATTCGCACATATTATGCCTATTCACCTATCATAGCAAATTATGTAAATAACAGACCCGCAATTAAATTAATTAGCAGAATTACAATAGCGGGCGCAATAATTCATCTCAAAAAACATTTCGCATGCTCTGAAATGAAAAAATAAAAAATATTATAGAGACTAAAGAAGAAAATTTTAGCTAACGATTTGTTCAATTTGAACTCGCAGATATTTCTGCCTATGTCCCTTACGAGTCAGATGTCCTTTTCTTCTGATAAAATGGACAACATCGACTTTAGGGCCCTTTATCTCACCTTGCACCTTAGCTACAACTTTAGCACCTTCGACCGTAGGCATACCGATTTTTACATCGGAACCCTCGCCTACGAGTAATATTTTATCAAATTCTATTGTTTCGGCATTTTCGGGCAATTCTCTCAAATCAACATCTATAACTTGCCCTTCCGTTACTTTATATTGCGTTCCACTGTCTTCTATTACTGCGTACACCGATTTTATCTCCTGTATTACTCGTTTTACTCTTACTTGATAAACATATTAACCGAAACTTATATGATATTGGGATTCTATTTGAAATGCAACCCTATTTTATCGAAAATTTTAGCCCCAGCTGTTCATATACATTTTTCCAACGTGTCCGCATATCATCGGAAAAAATTCGGGGAACAAATCCCAACTTTATATACGTCTTAATAGCAGCCAATCTAAAATCATCAGTACGAAGAGAGATATATGTATATCCGATTTCCAAAAGCCTTCGGACGACAGCAGCACATACGATATATCCAAGCCCTTTCCCGCGATGCTCAGGGTCAGCGCCAACCCAATCGAGCGTTCCGCTGAAAGGAATTACTCCTGTCCCGTTATGTGATGCACTTGCAGTAGCAACGATTTTATTCGTCGCATCGTGAACAATAAAAAACATTCCGTTCGGCAAAGCTCTATTTTTCAATGAAGTCAACTGAGATTCGCCCCAATCTTCAAATCCGGATTTTCTCATCAATTCTATCATTTCCGGCTCATCGCCCTGTTTATATGTGCGCAAACTGTAACCGTTCGGCAACTCAATTGCTGGAGGATTGTTAAGCTTATCATTAGGCCAAAGCATTTCCAATTGAGGCTTTCGGGCATTCGAACCTACATGCTCTATAATATTATTCGCATTATTATAAAAAATATCTTCAACATCGCTCCGAGACAAATTTGTCTGTTGAGCTGCTTTTTTGAACGCCAATATTTCTTCATATAAAAAAAACGTAAATTGTTCAGCCTCTTTCGGTGAAGCTTCTTTCATATTGGGCTCTAAAGAAACATCGCCATACAACTTCGGCGGAACTAAATTTATATATTTCCCGTTTTCGCAAATTCGTTTCATTCGCATACGCGTAATAGGCAAATCCGACCCGAACAAAATTCGCTTAGCTCCAACTGTCCGTATCAACATTTCAAAAGTTTCGCTACACGTATTAGCTGATATGTCAAACATTACATTTTCTGTTTCTTTAAGAATCTCAAACGCATTACCCAAATCTTCCGGACAATATGCCCGTCCTACATGTGCTATAATCGCTTTTACATTCGGATAACGCCTATCCAGCTCGAGTATCTCCGCGAGATTAACAGAATCTTTAAGTCTGCCGGAACGAGGAATATGCAGCATCAAAATCAGTCCCTTCTCATTCAGCAATTCCAACTGATGATGCGGAAATATATCAAAAATTCTTATTTCATCAATAGGAATATAATTCGGAACATTGGCGAGATAGGACTTAACGCCTAAAAAACGTCCCGAAGCAAGCTGTTTTTCAAGCGTATCTCTACTCCATTCGGGCAAGGACCAAAGCAGCGCCGGAAGATTATATTTCTTAGCGGACTGACTTACATACTCGTTTTGAGCCTCCAAATTATCGTCAGACGAAACGGAATTTGCAAAAAATACAGGTGTTACTTCTTTAGCTGGAAACAGCAACCGATACGTTTCCAGTAAATCCTCTATAGAGTTATCCTTCGCTACACGAGCAGGCCAAGATGTTGCCCTACTTTGAGCTTTCCCTTTATGCTCCGCTAACCAAACATGTGTATGAATATCAATAATCCTGTTCGGCAGGAAATCTTTCAATTCATTCTCATAACATTCTTTGTCAACTTTTTTCATTTCGAATAACATTTCATCCTCACCCAAATTCTCTTTATACCCATTCTCGTGAATCCGGAACATCAATCCAACGCCCGCCATCCTTAATCGATTGCTGACTCATTAAACCGGGCAACGTCATATCCATTGCCTCGTGAATTCCAATCGGACTTGGAGCTTTACCGATAATAGCATTGACAAAATCAAGAACCTCAAAATAATCTCCTCCTCCATGACCAGCTTTAAGTGCTATATCATAAGAATCTCGCCAACTTGCAGGTAAATATTTTTCCGCAATTGAATCGAGATTCATTAAAGTCTCAACGTCAAGCCATCTTACCTGTTTACTCAATTTACGCAACCAAATTTTCGACCTGTCGAATCCGCCCCCTCTCGAAGATTCATAACAGCCATCTGTTCCTTGAAGCTGATAATTCGTCATAGCGTGAGGCCGATCCGAAATCATATCTACACGAATTTTAATTAAAGCACCTTTAGCTGTTTTACACAACATAACAGAAGTGTCTTGTGCATACTCATCGCCGCGAGGGTCGCGATAATGATGTCCGCTTCCTTCGCAACAAACACGTACAACTCTATCATCAGACATCCATTGCAAAATCGGACCCAAGCTATGCGTCCCGTACGTTATTCCGTCAATCCCGTTCTGCCATTTGCGCCGCCAAGGAGTCCTTTCGTTTAGGCCTTTCAATTCGTGTAAATATTCACCTTCCGCATAATAAACTTGACCGAACATGCCGGCTCTGACAAGCTCCTTTATAAAAACATTTGGCTTCATATATGTATAATTTTCCGCCATCATATAAATTGCATCGCTTCGTGCAACTGCCTGCACAAGAGCTTTACACTCTTCAATGGAAATAGCAGCTGTAACTTCACTCAATACATGAATGTTACGTTCAAGGGCAGCTATTGCCTGCGAAGCGTGAAGGTGCATAGGAGTCCCGATAATAACAGCATCAATATTTGCTTTATCGAGCATTTCCTCGTAAACGGTATATTTTTCATCAGCGCCAAGTCGATTAGCTGCTGCATCTAATTCATCGATATTAATATCACAAACAGCTTTGATATTTACGCCAACTGCATCGCAACCTGCTTTAAAGCTTCCGCCTCGAGCACAGGCGCCAACAATTCCAAAATTAAGTTTTTCCATCTCGTTATTCCCCTTCATATCCAACATCCTTCCATACCTTTTTCGCATAAGCTAATCCCTGCCTTGTCGGCGTAATTTTCCCCAAAACACTCGGCCAGGGATTTCCTTTTTTCGGGTCAGGACGCCAATTATCATTTTTATATTGCTTGCGAACAGACGATTTGCTCAAATCGGGAATTTCAATTGTGCTTGAATTTTTCAACGCAGAACGATATGCCTGTATTCCAACAATAGAACACGCAACGCCGCGATAAACATTCCAATAAGGCTGTTCGTTTTTCCTAATAGCTTGAGCAAAATGATAATTCATAAAGAAATCGCCGCCGCCATGCCCTGCAGAAGAAGCCTCTTTCGCGTAAGCGGGAAACTCAGGCTTGTAAATTTGTTCAACGGGTTCTGTTTTCCGTTCGTGATACTGTTCGCGAACAAGCCTAACCATATTTCTATCGCCCCAACGCAAATTCTCCATCAGCCCACGCGAGCTATGAATACGCACCCATACGCCATGCCCTCTTAGATATACTTGAAGCAATTTAACATACGCACCGTTATTCATTTTTACAATTATAACCGAAGCTGAATCGCCTATCCTTGCGATTCTTTGATAAACGGGGTCATCTTTCGCATAGGGCATAACAAAGCCGTTTACTTCTATCGGCATTGTATCCGTAATAAACATTATCGGAGCCATTGAATGCGTACAATAATACGTTGCCGGAATCCAGTTGCGCCAATGATATTGTCCGCACGAAATTCTATTCTTATTATCGGCACTCATCGGATGAACATATTCTCCTTCGCCATACATAAATGTTCCGACTCTACCCGATTGATATATTTTGCGCATTTCCTGATTAAATAGCATATACGGATAATTTTCTGCAAACATATAAATATTGCCGGTTTTTTCAACTGTCTCAATAAGCTCAACTCCTTCTGCAATTGTAAAACATGCAGCTGTCTCACTCATCACATGCTTGTCGGCTTTCATAGCTTTTATTGCAAAAGGTGCATGCTCATGAAAATAATTCGCGAGAATCACAGCATCCATATCATGCTCTAAAAATCTATCATAATCAGTATAAGTCGCAACATTTAATTCTGCACCTACTCGTTTCAACTTTTCTTCCCATTTATCGCATATTGCAACAAGTTTCATCCCAACAAATTTCCCGGCGCCACGTGCAAAGCTTCCGCCCCTGCCAACTCCGACAATACCTACTCTGATTATCCGTTTCGTTGCCATCATTAATCTCCGGCAAAGTAACCTATATATATCGATGCTAATTTATACGTTATATTTACAGGCAGCGTCTTCAGCTGATGCTCCGCATCTGACAACTTCAATCAACGCCTTTTGAAAAGCTATTGGATTTTCCGCCTGTATTGCATTTCGCCCAAATACGACACCAGCAGCTCCGTCTTTTATTTGCTGCTGGGCTGCTTTAAGGGCATCAATTTCTTTTGGATATTTTGACCCGCCTAGAGTCAATATCGGAGCAGCACAGCCGACAACCGTATCTCTAAAATCTATCGTATGAAATGTCTTTATAATATCGGCGCCAAGCTCCGAAAGTATCCTTACGCCTATTCGTATCTCATCACGCATCTGCTCAGATGTGAGTTTTTTCTCGTCAGCGGGAAAATATTCTCCTATCACCGGAATTCCCAAATCGTGTGCCTCATTACACAACCTGGAAAATACCCTGACATTTTCCGCATCACGAGTTTCGCTTCCCGTCTGCAACGTAAGCGAAATCAAAACAACATCCGCGCCGAGTTCAAAAGCATCATGGGGCGAAAAAGCTTCAACAGTTTCCGCCTGACTATATTTCCAATTAAAACAATATGTCGTCGCCCAATTTATACGTGTAATTATTAAAGGTGATGTTCTTCCGCTTACAATTTTATCCCCTATAAACCGTAACGTTCCTGGCGACATAAGAACGCCGTCAATGTCTTGCGATATTTTATCAGGCAAACTGTAAATATCTTCCATGCCAGCTACCGGACCGTCAAACATTCCATGATCCATCGCAACAATCACACTTTTTCCATCTGTAAACAATCTCTGCAATCTCAAATCCAATCCGCTCATTTTATTTTTCCTTTCTTTAGCCTCTAAGCAACAACAACATCTATTGACATCTTTTCAAATTTCTTAATTATCCGTTTATCAATTCCTTTATCTGTGATAAGCGTATCATATTGTTTAGGCCCTATAATTTTGCACAACGCTTGCTTATTAAATTTCGAGCTATCAGCAACAGGAATTATCTTCTCGGATATTTTTGCCATTATTACATCAAGCTTTTTAACGCGCAAATCATTCGTATAAATAACGCCGTCTCCGCCTATAGCATCTGCTCCCAAAAAAGTTATATTTACGCGAAACATCTCCAAATTTTGCTCCGTAAGCGGGCCATGAAGATCAGGCGAACCGTCACGAAGATATCCCCCTAACAAAATCAATTCAATATCAACATCAAACTGCAATTCCGAAACAACTGCTAACGACGTTGTAATAATCGTTATTTTCCTTTTGCCACGCAAAGCTCTCGCTATTTCAAGAGTTGTCGTACCGGTATCCAATATTATCGTTTGACCGTCTTTTATAAATGCCAATGCCTTTTGAGCAATTGCGCGTTTCGCCTGTAAATTCTTTTGATATTGAGACTTAAATGTAAATTCAAATGTCAATCGTTCCGCTGAGGTCGCTCCTCCGTAAGTCCTAACAATTTCTCCTCGCTTTTCCAAAACACTCAAATCGCGTCTTATTGTCATTTCGCTAACTTTTAGCAATCTAGCCAACCTATCGATTTCGACTTCTCCTTTGCGTGCAAGTTGCTCGCGAATATATTCCATCCTTTTTTGAGGTGTTAAATTATTTTTTGCCATTTATATTATTCCTCTTATATTTATATCTGAGACCTATTTCCGATAATATACAATTTCCAATTTGACAACCGTGAAACTTTTTGAAATATTTCCAATGAAAACGAATCTATATATATCATTGCAAGATGATGTGCACCTCCTAAAGAAGCATATCTATCTAATACAGCTACAATATCCGAAACATCGGGCTTAAAAACCGCACGAGGACCCGTAAGCTTAGGCAATTGCTGCTCCGTTATTGTTCCCGGAATAACAATTAGCGTTCCTGCTCCTCTTTCGTCCGCATTCAAGTTGACAAGAGCTACTCTGCCACATTTAAATTCAAAATCGGAAATAACAAATTCACTTTCAATCTCATCTCTAAAATTACTTTTAACAATTGCAGGCAGACTCCGAGCTACGTTTACATTTGCTTCACCCCAATGCTTTAATACAAGACGATTATTCGCATAATCAACAGAAAATATTTCGGTAAAAGTAACTTCATCACTTATCGCAAATAATCCGCGCACGAGCATAGCTGTTATAAAATCACCCTCGCCTCCATAACCAATTTGCTCAGCCATCAATCGTGATGCTGCTACATGCAAAGCATCTGCAATTTCAAGTTTATTGGCAAGCGAAAGAAAATTTATGCCGACAGCAAAACTTTTATGCTCCGATATTATCTTGCGTAGAGCATATTCGTTACGAGCGGATTTTCTCAACAACTTTTCGTCAACATCGTCAGCTATTTCAAACTCCTTATTATATTCACACACAATTTCATCAATTTCCATCTGAGAAATGCCTTGCGTCAATTCTGCAAACTCATCAGCCGACAATTTCATAACTTTCAACCCAAGTTTACGCATAAAAGCTGCTCCTTCTATTTGCAAATCTAGCATGTTGTCAAACCAATTGCCAACCTGAATGGGATTGGAGCATCTCATCCAATCAATAATTCTGCCGGCAAATGCCCATTCCCTTAACTCATCAACAAATTTTTTCTGTTTCCAATGTCCGTGAATTACCCCAAATGCAATATCATTTCGTCCCAATACATTCGCGATATCTTGAGTTCCATGAACCCCGTGATTGACAAGTAACGTATCAACATCAAAATCGTCGGCAACAACTTCATACATTTCTTGTATAGGCCAAAGCAATATCGGCAAATCAACATCATTCCGCAACGCTTCTAAAATTAGGCCACTTTCACAATAAGCCACATTTCCTATAATAAGAATATCAATATTCTGCGAACATATTTCTCCGACGGATTTTTTTATTTCCGATATCGTCGATGAAACATCGCTGAAAAT
>CAZKNI010000100.1:0-4512 GCA_964554055.1 uncultured Phycisphaerae bacterium
AGCTTATCGGTGTTGTAGTGATAGAGATATTGGAAGGTTTGGTTAGCAAGATTGGTGCAAGAGATTTTAATTGTAAGAAAGTTGTTCCTAACACTGGCAGACAATCTTCACCGGAAGCGAAGTATAATATTCCTTTAGCGCCATGGATTATAGCTAAATACGCCATACACCTAAATTCTTCCGTCGTTGGAAATCGCTTACCGCTCCAAGCGAATAACTGTTCTGTAAGTATCACAGGTTTGCAATTGTCGGTAACTTTTTTGCACCGGTCAATGTAATTTGCCGTCATATCAATTGCACTATCGGGAACAGGGTACGGGTCATAAGAGACAATATCCGATGCTTTAACATATCGTTTGTATGCACTCGGTGCGTGATGATTTAATATTACGGGATGATAAGGGTCTACTTGCTTAAATGCTTGATATAATTTTATCATCTGCACAGGTGCGGTGTGTTTTCCGTGATATTCAGGCTCATCTGAAGTGAGATATCCTATAAGATGTTTTCCTCGACTAAACCTTGTTGTTATTTTCCGAGCTATTGTAAGTGGCTTGCCTTTTGTTGAGAAATTGTCAAGCAGATAAAATATTTTGTTCCGCTCCGCTATCCGAACTATTTTTTCGAGAGGTATCTTGTCCGCTTGCCAGATAACAGCACTATTTACTCCCCATCTTTTTATTCGCGGAATAACTAAATATTGCCATTTAGGTAGCCAACATCCTAACAAAAATATTGGTCTGCCGGTTATAATGATATTATTGTGTACGTCTATCTTAACCTCATTTAATGTAGGTTTATATTTTTGTATAGCAAGTGGCTTATCCATTAATAACTTGCCGGTTTTATCGAAAATTTTTACCTTTACGTTGTACTTGCCTATAGGTAATTTGTCTATTTGGACAGGAATTTTTGTTGAATTTGATTTTGATAGGTTAAATGACAGACTTTTGTGATTGATATTTAGTGTTAGCGTAGAATGCGGAATAATTTTTATTAATACATTTTCAAATGAAGTGTTTGTAGTTTCTTGCGTATTGAACAAACAATGTATGTAAGCTAATTTTTCATCGGTGTAATAGGTCTTGTTAAGCCTTATTATCGCGAAATCTGCAAGGTTAATAGGTATAATTTCTTCTTGGATAATTTTATTATCTTCGCAAAGAACTCGCAGGATAATATTATCAGGTGTAGCATGAGCAGTTTCCGGTCTAATGCAATATTTAATGTCAATGACTCTATCCGCCATATTTTTGTTAAGCTTCTTGAAGCCAATAGGGATTTCTTGCGATTTATATTTTGCGAAAATTTTTATATAGATATTATTGGGTTTGTTAAGCAGATAGTTTATTTTCGCTTGCAGATAATTATTACCGTATTTTGTTTTGTTTGTTATTTTTTCTTTGTCTAAGATAATTATAGGCTGATAGTTTCCCGTAAATAGGTTATATATGGCGGTGCGGATAATTGTTTGGTGTATGACTTTTTTCCGATTTCTTATTTCTATCCACCAGCCTATCCCTATTGGAGCGAACATTTTCTCTTTGTTGTTATATTTATAAGCTGATTTGATATTTAGATTTCCAAACGCACTATAAGGGATTGTGATATTATATTTGCGTTTGTTTGTGTTTGGTTTTTGCACGGTGAGTGTGTAATAAGGTTTCCACTTATTTGTATTTATTACCGAGAATTGTCCTGAAGGTAAGATATGAAACTCAAGTTGTTTTCCCGAATTGTACATTGGTTTGAATATGCATTGCAGGTTATCCTTGGGCGGAGCGGTAAGATTCAATTGTAAATTTATGCTTTTGGTGTTAAAATCAGCAACAAAGTCGCCGAGTTTGTCCAGATGCATTTTTTTTCTTAACTTTTCCGTTATTTTAATTTTGGATTTTCGGATAGGTTTATAGGTCATATAATCAATAGCCCACCAGCCCGGACCGGTTCTATTCTCTATGCAAAGTATGTTTTTCTTTTGGAGAAAAATATTGGGGATATACACACTAAAGGTTGTCCATTCGTCGTCTTTATGGTCGTATTTACACCTATTAAATGGAGATGTACACTGCAAGAAGGAAAAACCGTTTATTGTAAACAGTAGCTTGGGGGGAGCAGCGAAATTGTTGTCGTTCACGCCTCTAAATTTTAATATCATATCGGTTCCGTTTGCAGGGAATGTAATGTATAATTTTTCCCCTTTGCGGATATAGCAGCTGGTGTTTTCACCGTCCAAGCTATTTACTTTTCCGAGGCATTCGATTTTTGATGCATCGATGAGTTTTTCGTCAGGCGATAATAGGACATTTTTTCTAATTAGTGTTTTTCCTTTGTCCTTTTTGTTGCTGTTGATTTTGTCAATGCGTTGCAGATGTGAAACAATATCCATTATTCCGTATCGGTTTACGCCTATATAATCGATGCCGAATGGCATAGGAGCAAGGTATAATTTGTTATTGATAACTTTCATCATCGTGATTTTACAGTTTCCGAGGAAACTTCCTAAAAGCCAACGTTTTTCGATTTTATCGTATATTCTCACTCCTCTTGCCTTAGTAGCTATTAATACCGCTTTATCGGTTATGCATATATTTTTTATCCAGTTGTGCGCCGGTATGAAGTTTTTACAGTTTGAATTTACGGGAAGGTTTTCTGCTCGGACGAAAGTTTTATTGCTGTCTGAATATGACAAGGTTGACCATTTAACAGCTTTTTTTGTTTTTCTGTTTAGCTTGCTTATTCCGACAAGCGAACCTATCCACGCGTAATTTTTATCAAGAGCTATCGCTGTAATTGTATGATAAGGAATTCCGTCCGTTTCGGAGAGATGTTCCCAGCGATTAGATGCGTATCGATAGATAAATAACCCGTTGCTCGTACCTACCCAAAGCTCGTTATCGCCAACTGCTAATGAGAAGATTATGCCACATTTTTCGCCCCGTATTCGTTCAAACTTCCGTATAAGCTTGCCGGATGTATCTATCTTGATAAGACCGCTTCGGTATGTTCCTAACCAAATGGTATTTCTATTCCTCTCGATTGCTCCGCAGAGGATAGTTTTGCCTGATAGCTCGTCTAAGTTATTCCATAAGTTTTTGTCCATATTGTATATAGTTGCTCCGCTATACGTACCGACGAAAATCCGATTGCCCATATCAATGAGCACGGTTACATCATTGTCAGGTATATCGGGATATGTATATTCTTTTATCTTCCTGCCTGTGTCTATGCTATATATCACAATGCCTCCTATGCTACCTGTCCATAGCTGATTGCTATTTGCTACGGTAGCTGAGGATATTATATTTTTGGGGCTTGAAACGGAACAAGCATAGTGATTGTCGGGTTTGGGCGCAGGTATTTTGGCGGCATAAATGGAACATGTATAAGATAATGCACAGAGTACTGTCCAAAACTTATAATACATCTTGCTTTCCTTTATAGTTGTATTTGTGTGAACAAAATTTAATACGGATAGCCCTCGGTAAATATATTAAATGCAATGTCGTGGTGCGGTATATCATCCGGAGCTTCAAAGAAAATCACTCTTAAATCTCCGTATAAGACGTTGTATCCCGTAATGTGAAACGGTGCAATTATCTTATCGGGCTCGTGTGGTAGGTCGCTTGCAAAGCATCTGTGGATTGTTTCGTCTGTTTCCATTCTGATAACTTCGTTACTTCCACCATAATAGTAGAAATCGCTTCTTTGGATTTGTTGGCTTTTAGGCCCGTGATACCAATATGCGTAATACCAATCGTTGTCAGGCCAAGAATGTTTGCCCCGTGCAGATGGGCATTTAAAGACTTCGTCGGTTTTGAGATAAATATCTCTTATCGGTTTGAATCCTCGTGGAGTACCGCTATATGCTGCTGTAAGTGAATATCCAACAGAGCCTCCTGTTGGTAATGGAGCGATGTTGTTATAATCATCCGCGTACATTCTGATAGCTAATCCTATCTGTCGAAGGTTATTTTGGCAGGTGATGAGTTTTACGTAGGTACGGGCAGCATTAAGAGCAGGTAATAATATCGCTACAAGTACCGCAATAATCGCAACGACAACCAAAAGTTCGATTAAAGTAAAACCGTGTGTTAGGGTATAGCCAAATTTTTTATTCCTGACCTTATAGGCATCGTTGCAATTCGCTGCTACAGAGATAAAACCGTGCATTTTGGTTCTATACCTGACAGTATCCGTGTGTCTGATTTTGAAAGCGTTTTTTTGCATGCCGGAGTTCTCCTTCCGAGAGGAGATGAGTATAAATAAAATAAGTTCGGGGCGGGGGGCATAATATGGAATATTATGCCTCCCTTTCCCACAATACGATTTTTAAATTTTACTTGAATTGACCGATTTATCGTGTTTGACAGAGATGTTTGACAAAGATGAAAAAGCACATAAACGTCGTTGCGAGCGGATTTAGAAGAAATCCGAGAAGCAATCTCTTAATCCAAAACGTCTTAGATTGCTACGTCCCGATGAGACTCGCAATGACAAAAACTCTTACAT
>CAZKNI010000101.1:0-3038 GCA_964554055.1 uncultured Phycisphaerae bacterium
TTTTGTGACGGCAAATTCTCGCCCGTATATACTTACGCACCCGGAATTACAAGATTCGACTTCAGACATCACGACGGGGCAAATGTAAGTTTCGCAGACGGCCATGTTGAATATCTCGAAGCATCAAAATGGGAATGGGGACACGTCGATAAAATTGCTCTCTCGAACGGAATGTCGATTCCTAAGGGAAACGTAGCGATTGCAAACGCACGAGCAGGCAAAATATCTGTATGGGTCGGAGATGTATATCAGCTGCCGTTTTCGCCAATGCTCGAACCGCCAAAGAAACTTAATAAAAGTATTAGTTTGACAACTGTTCGCAACGCGACAAGTTACGGAGCTTTTTTTATCCGGAATGACGAATCTACGCCCGGTATTATTCATCTTTTAATGAAAGTAAGTCAATTCAAATCGTCAAACGGGCAAATCCTTCCTCGTGATTTAATTAAAATTTATAAAATTGCATGGACGGGAATAAGAGCTGGTGCGCCGATAGCACCGGATGCGTTAGCGGAACTCAATCCGCTTGGCAGTTTGGATATCACACCCGGAATAAGTTACGGATTTTGGATATTTTTTAATGTTCCGGAAGACAGTAAGCCGGGAATATATACCGGAAAAATAAACATCGAAAATCAGCACAGCTTAAAATCGCAGCAAATAAACGTAAAATTGCGAATTTCGAAAATCGCATTGCCAACACAAAGCAGCTTAGCTGTGTTTGCTTGGAATTATGCGTACGCAAATGAATTTTGGCAGAACGATTTAATATCGCACGGAATAAATGCAGCTAAAGTATCAGTCAATCATTCGGTTAGATATCAATTTGATAAAAATGGGAATTTGGTTGGCAAGATGGATTTTTCACATCTTCAGCCTTACGTTGATTTTTACAAGCGTACAAAAGGATATATCCTGCTGGATTGGTGGCTTGGCACTAAATGGCGTAGAGGACTGAAATGTGAATTTCCCGGTGCGCCAAGCGGAGCGAATCTACCGTTTCTCTCAGCTCAATGGAAAAAAGCATTTATCACACTCGTAACGCAAACAGTAACATATCTCATCTCTCAGGGCATCGACAAGGACAGAATCTTGCAATATCCGTTTGACGAATATCTCGGTGAAGACTTTATTGCTGTCGGAAAGATATTGCGAAAAATCGACCCGAAACTGAAAATTTTTTCCGACCTTGGAGCAAAACTCGAAGTTTACAAAAAAGCTGCTCCTTATGTCGATATTTGGTGTCCGTCTAGCGGAAACATTATGAACGGGAAATTTTCCCGTGACGGCAGATTAGCTTTTCTGCGTTCAACGGGTAAGCCTATCTGGATGTATGACGCTGGCTATAATCAGCGAGCGGAATCGCCTTATTGGAAATACAGATTAAAATTTTGGTGGACATACAAATTTAAATTACAAGGGTGCTGTTTCTGGAAACATAGAGGCGATAGAGTTGGAAGTGTATATTATCCTATGTTCAACGATTACGGCGATGCACCTATTACGAGCAGGCGTTGGGAAGCTTGGCACTCGGGCTTGCAAGATTATAAATTGTTGAAACTGGCGGAGCAAAAATTCGCAAATGACCCGGAAAAAATAAAGAAAATAAATGAATTTGTAAAGACAGCTTGTTCTGATGTAAATGATACGAAATCAGCGGAACAAATGAGAGTGAAATTGATAGAATTATTGGAAAAGGAATCAAAGTGAATACGGATAAAATTCCCGATTGGTTCGATGAAGTTCACAAGAGTATCAGCAGATGGATTGCGTCAATAACTGATAGGCAAACCGGTATGCTAAAGGATTGTATCGATTCGGAAATTCCGTTTGCCATTCCAGCGACGAGCCACGGATTTGCCATTTTCGAAAACGGACTCGGAAAAAGCAGATTTGAGCTGCCCTATTACGACGAAAGCAAGGAAAAAGGCATCATCGAATTCGTGCAAAATGCACAGGACGAAAAAACAGGGCTTGTAATCGACCCGCAATTGGACCCGCGATTCTATCAGCCTGACAATGAACGTGAATATCGAAACTTTCGAGTAGCTGTTACAAGATATGCAGAGGGGCTGCTCAAAAGGCTTGGAGCTGAACTGAAATATCCGTTCACCGAAGCGGGCGGAACGAAAAAGCCTGACCCGCAAAAGGCACTGGCGTATATTAAAACGGGCGATTGGGATAAGCCTTGGGGCACAGGTTCACACTCATCAGCTATCGTCCGTGAATTTTTTTATCTCATAAATAGCGGGCATGAAGAATATATTCCTATCACATGCGAAATGATTGAGTTCATTCTCTCAAAACAAAATCCCGAAACGGGAATGTGGGGAAAATCATCTATTCCTCTATATGAGCAGATTTCGGGCACACTTAAAGTATTGGGGCGTTTTTATTTTCAACTGGGCATGAATATTCCTAATCTTGACAAATTAGCAGATTCTTGTATCGAACATCACAAAGACAAAAGTTTTTATGCGGAAAGCGACGATATGTGTATTCCGCGCAATGTTATGGAAATGTGTATATTGTGTTTGGATGCTTCTGAATATCGTAAAGAGGAATTGGAAAGCACATTGATTTCATTACTCGAACACATTTATAAATATCATTACAAGCCTGACGGAGCTTTCAGCTCATATCATAGCGGCACAAAACCTATTCAATGGTGCGGCGCAAGAATATGTGGCGAATCACAAACTCCGCGTAGCAATATAAACGGGACAGCTGGCGCCTGTCATTCATTTAATATGATAGGCGAATATTTTCACTGGACGAACAAAGTTTCGTTTCCGTGCAAAACCTTTCAGAGTGATTGGCGTAATAAGTTAGCTGAGCTAAAGTACAAAATCGTTGCGACAGATAGGGGAACAATAGAGATAATACGAAAATAAATCAGTGATATCTTCCTCATACAAAATTACATAAACGTTATTCGTTTCTCCGCAGAACAAACATAGCCAACATTCTTCTGCAAGCAATCTATATTTAGCATGCCAAAATTTGATTAAAAATTTTAGGCTTGACCGACAAGCAAT
>CAZKNI010000102.1:0-3505 GCA_964554055.1 uncultured Phycisphaerae bacterium
CGCGGAGAATAGCTTTCATCGTCGCAGCATCTTTCGTCGCGAGCGAGAACAGGCTGTGCCTGCGAGAAATGTTTCATTATTTTTAAGTTTGTTCGCGGAGAATAGCTTTCATCGTCGCAGCATCTTTCGTCGCGAGCGAGAACAGGCTGTGCCTGTCAATCATCAATCTGCAATCTGAATCTTCAATCTTCAATCTCTTCCCTGCGTCATTGCGAGCCAAGCCCTCAGGCGAAACGCGGCAATTTCTCTTCTTCTCAATTCGCAATCCGAAATCCGAAATCTCTTCAGCCTGTTCTTGTGCTATGGCGCAATATCTTGCACACGTCAGCTATTTTCTACAGAAATCAGAAGCAAAAGATATTAATAAGCTGCAAATAATGAAAAGCCCGTGATTTTATCAATCACGGGCTTTTTAAGCTCTATGAGATACACAGCTTTATCGTAACAAATTGTAATTTGCACACATCAATTCATGTGCAGCCATGTTGCTATTTGCGGTGCGAATTTGACAATTAAGCCGGCAAATACGACCGAAACCATACTCATTAACTTAATAAGAATATTTAAGCTAGGCCCCGATGTGTCTTTGAACGGGTCGCCTACCGTATCGCCTACGACAGTAGCTTTATGATTATCCGAGCCTTTTCCGCCAAGCTCGCCTGTTTCTATATATTTTTTGGCATTGTCCCATGCTCCACCTGCGTTAGCCATAAATATAGCGACGCCAAAGCCACAAGTCAGCCCGCCAGCAAGCAATCCGAGTACGCCCGGAATACCGAAAATCAAACCTATGCCAACGGGAATTGTTAGCGCTAATAGAGACGGAATAACCATTTCTTTTTGCGCGCCTCGAGTTGAAATTTCTACACATCGCGCATAATCGGGAGTAGCTTTGCCTTCCATAATGCCCGGAATTTCGCGGAACTGCCTGCGGACTTCTTTAACCATCGCATAAGCTGCTCGTCCGACCGCCTCCATTGTCATCGCGCAGAATAGAAATACGAGCAGGACTCCTGCGAATATTCCGCATAAAACTTTCGGGTTCATCAATGTAACGTTATAAAATTGCATATATTGAGCAAGAGACGCATCGGGAGCAGCTACGAGTTGCAATGCTTTAGGTGCGCCTTTTAGCGAAACGGTATATACTTTTTCGTCATCAGGCCTGCCGAGTTTTGTCGCAAGTATTGTTCCTTTTTCTATTGGCTTATTACTCAATGTGTTTACGTGTGCCAAATCCATAAAACAATTAGCTTTAATTTTAATTTTTCCGTCTTTTTCTTCTCTGCTGATAAGCTGAGCCCATTTGTTATATCCTATATAATATACTTGAGCGGGTTTTGCATCCTTCATCGCACTAAAGAATTCCGCTGCTTCTCGTTGCTGACCGACACGAACTTCTTCGACATAAGAAGCCATCAATGCCAGTGCGGTCAGAGCGGCAGAGCCAATAGCGAAACCTTTGCCGGTGGCAGCTGTCGTATTTCCAAGGCTGTCGAGGGCATCGGTACGTTTTCTGACTTGCGGGTCTTGATGAGTCATCTCAGCGTTTCCACCTGCGTTGTCCGCTATCGGGCCATAAGCGTCTGTTGCGAGAGTAATTCCCAGAGTCGCAAGCATACCGACAGCTGCTATTCCGACGCCATACAGTCCTAACGAAAATTGTGAAAATCCGCCTGCGAACGAAAACGAAAGCATGATTGCTACAATAACCGTTGCCAATGACGCCCATGTGCTTTTCATTCCAGTTGCAATACCTGCAATGATAACCGTCGCAGGTCCTGTTTCCGATTGTTTGCTGATGTTCCGAGTAGGGGGATATTCATAACTCGTATAATATTCTGTGCTTTTTCCGATGATAATGCCAGCTACAAGTCCGGAAATAACCGAAAAAGATATGCCAAGCCAATTAACGCCCGGAATATCTCTCAACAAAAACCAGCTAAGAGCGAATGTAGCTATTATGATTAAAACGCTGCTTCCGTTAATTCCTCTGCTTAGAGCACCTAATAACTCTTTCATCGTTGCATCTTCTTTTGTTCGAACCATTCCGATTCCTATGATGCTCATTATTATTCCGATACCCGCTAGAACCATAGGCATCGCTAACATCTTCGCTTGAGCTGCTATCATCTCCTGTCCGTGTAAAATTCCCATCGAAGCGATAGCTGCTACTCCGAGAGCAGCTGTCGCGAGAATTGAGCCGCAATAACTTTCGTACAGGTCCGCTCCCATACCTGCAACGTCTCCTACATTGTCGCCAACGTTGTCTGCAATTGTTGCAGGGTTACGCGGGTCATCTTCGGGAATTCCCGCTTCGACTTTACCGACAAGGTCTGCTCCGACGTCAGCAGCTTTTGTGTATATTCCGCCACCTACACGTGCAAACAGAGCTTGAGAAGAAGCACCCATTCCGAAACAAAGCATAACAACAGTTATCTCGACAAGGCTCATATGAAAGCCTTTAATGAACGCGGGAGCTACCTTTGATAAGATGATGAACCACATTGTAATATCGATAAGGCCGAAACCGACAACAACAAGCCCCATAACAGCACCGGCACGAAATGCAATCTGCAATCCGCGATTTAGGCTTTCTTTTGCTCCTTGTGTTGTTCTGTTGCTTGCCATTGTAGCTGTTCGCATTCCCAAATATCCGCATAGCCCGGAAAAGAATCCGCCTGTAAGAAATGCGATAAATACAAGTTTGTGCTGAACGCCTATCTGTCCCATTACGTAAAGAATAGCACTGACAATGATAAAAAATATTGCAACAACTTTGTATTGCTGCTTAAGATATGCCATTGCACCTTCACGTACGTAAGCAGCGATTCTTTTCATTTCTTCGTCGCCTTCGGGGGCGGATTTTACCTGAAGATATAAAATATACGCTGTTATCAGTGCTATTACAGCGCCTACCGGAGCCAGCCACCAAATAGAAGGGATTTCGATATTTCCTTCGGTAAGAGGTGCAGGTGCTACGGAAGCTGATGCGGTCGTAAGGACTGCGTTTTGACCCCAAGCGAATTGAGGTAGCACCGCCAACAGTAAAGCAGCTGCCAATATCCACTTTGCACTCCGTAAGTGTTTTGTTATCATGTTTACTTTTGCTCTCGCTTTCACTTTTAAAACTCCTCTTTTGAAAAAGACAGACTGATAACAGTTACGATTACGATTTTTACTGTAGGGTAATATTTATAAATTGATGTATATTTATCGGCAAAATGTGAGATAATCAAGTAAAAAATCAGGACAATAAAAGATGTGTATTGTCCCGATTTCAATAAAATACGAAAATTTTTGTTATTTTTGTTATTGTTTTCGCGTCCGAGGAATTAATAATCGAATAATTATAAGCATACGAAATTAAAAAACATTTGTATTCGACAGCAGCTTGTGCTTTTAATTCCTGTGTATCAAGTTGCAATAAATTTATTTGTGATTTTAATTTTCGAGTTTTGTTTTTTCAGCTTCCGGTGCGAGTTCTATTACCGATTGCCAAGCT
>CAZKNI010000103.1:0-3096 GCA_964554055.1 uncultured Phycisphaerae bacterium
CTGATTTTATAAGTGTTATTTCTTGTCGCGAGATGCATAGGGCGATTGTAGGTCGTTACCGATGGGCGGATGTTGTGATAATGTCTGCAGCGGTGAGCGATTATAGGCCTGCAAAGAAAATTGGGTATAAGATGAAAAAGGGGGATGATAGGCTTGTTTTGGAATTTGTCCGTAATCGAGATATATTGGAGGAACTCGGACGCAAGAAAAAAGAACAGGTGTTAATAGGATTTGCATTGGAAGATAGGAACGGGAAGAAAAATGCCGAGAAGAAATTTAAAGAAAAGAATCTCGATGCGATTGTTTTAAACTCGCCTAAGGCGATTGGAAATGTAACGGACGAAGTTCAAATATATACAAACTCGGATGGCTGGGTGTGTTTTTCGTCGATGAGTAAACGCAAGTTAGGTAGGCGAATAATTGAGTTGGCAGAGCGACTGTTTGAGAAGAAGCATAGCAGATGAACGAATTTGAATTGATAGATTGGCTAAAAGTTTTTTTTGATAAGACGGGTGAACGTTCGGTTCCGGTAGGGATTGGCGATGATATGGCTGTTGTTAGGGTCGGAAATAAAAATATCTTGTTTAGTTCGGATATGCTTGTTGAGGGGGTTCATTTTAAGTTGCCTGATGCAAAGTTAAATCAGGTCGGGCGCAAGGCGATAGGGGTTTGTTTGTCGGATTGTGCAGCAATGGGAGGACGTCCGTTATGGGGGCTTGTTTCTATGGGATTGTCCGGTAAATTTTCGGATGAGTCAATTAAGGAGATTTTTGTAGGTCTGAAGTCGTTGGCGGATGTTTATGATTGTAGGATTGTTGGGGGGGATTTGAGTTTTTCGGAAAAGCTTGTGATAGATGTTGCATTGATAGGAGATTGTTGGGGAGATAAGCCCGTTTTGCGAAGCGGAGCGCATGTAGGAGATGCGATATATGTTACCGGTAGGCTTGGCGGTTCGATGTTGGGTAAGCATTTTTCATTTGTTCCGCGTATAGAGGAGAGTAAGTGGCTTGTTAGGCATTTGTCGATAAATGCGATGATAGATATCTCGGATGGGCTTAGCAGTGATTTGAGGCATATTTGTAAAGCAAGCGGTTGTTCAGCGGAGCTTTATGAGGAGCGTTTAGAGAGAGTGATTTCGGAAGAGGCGAAAAAGGTTGCTAAAGAAAGGGGAAAATCGGAACTTTATCATGTGCTAAATGACGGAGAGGATTTCGAATTATTGATGTGCGTTGCTGAGAGCGAAGACGAATTGCCGGAATTGCCCGAGTTTATTGATTTGTTTATGATTGGCAGAATTGTATCGCGAGAGGAAGGCAGAATATTTTTGGTCCGTAAAGACGGGAGGCGGGAATGTTTAGAGGCGAGGGGTTATATGCATTTTGTTTGACATGTTGACTTGTGTTTAGATTTTTGCATTTGCTTTGTCAACAACCGTGTTGATGTGTGCTCGTATAGCTATATCAGCTTTTTGAGGGTCGGCGGATTCTATTGCTTCGATTAAAATGATGTGATTGGGGTTTCCTGTTTGATATTCGTGATGCAGCCAAGAGGGTCCTTTTCCTTCGGTGTTTAGCATACATAACGTGCTTAGCTGATCGTATCGCTGAGTGATTTCGTCGATTTCCGCAAATTCTATGATTTTTCGGTGTAGCTGAAAATCAAGATAAGCAGCTTGTGCGTATTTTTTTTGTTTTAATAATGTTCGTAATTTTTTTGCCATTTCTTTTAGGATAGAAATTTGCTTTTTGTTAGCAGAGATTGCGAGCATTCTGATAGCTTGCACTTCGAGTCCCTCACGAATGATTTTGAGCTGTTCTAGCTCGTTAGGAGTAAGTTGTCGTACGATAATTCCGCGCTGGGGTTTAACTTCTATTATTCCCTGTTGCTCAAGTCGTCTAATTGCTTCGCTTATAGGGACGACAGACATTTTAAGTTTTTTAGCTAATTTTCTAAGCGACCAGTTATTGTCGGGTGAGAATTTTCCTTGAATGATCATCTCGTGTAATTTTTTATAGGCGAGTTGGCTTTTTGTTAGAGCTTTATTGTTTTTCACTTGACAAGTCTCCTTAAGTTATGATATTGTCATGACAGTGTAATAATACTTATACTGTAAACAAGGATATCAAATTTGAGATTCGACGTCAAGGAGATATAAGATGTGTTCGGAATATTTATGTTGTCCTGATAGCCACAATGTAGATGCTTCTTTGGAGATGTATGAAAGGGCGTTGGGTGTGATTCCGGGAGCTGCCGGTACATTTAGCAAATCGGCATCGCAGCTGGCGATAGGGTATTCACCTTTGATATTGGATAGAGCGAAGGGCAGCAGAGTCTGGGATGTCGATGGGAATGAATATGTGGATTATATGTTGGGCTTGGGACCTGTTATTTTGGGTCATTGTTATGAGCCTGTTGTTAGGGCACAAATAGAACAGCTTAATAAAGGTCAGGCGTTTTCTTTGACATGTCCGATAGAAATAGAAGTTGCGGAATTGCTGTGTGATGTGATACCGTCAGCAGAAATGGTTCGTTTTGCCAAAAATGGGTCTGATGTTACGTCAGCTGCTATCAAGTTGGCGAGATTTGTTACCGGACGTGATCATATAGCAGCAGGGGGATATCACGGGTTTCAAGATTGGTATATCGGGCTGACGGAGAGAAACGGAGGAGTGCCTGAAGATGTTAGAAGATTGTCGCACAGATTTAATCAAAGAAATCCGGAAAGCTTGGAAATGCTTTTTTCGGAATATTCCGGGCAGATAGCAGCAGTTATAATCGAGCCTGCAATGCATTCTGCGGGACCTGATGCTAAGTTGCTCGAAAGGCTTGTTGATATAACTCATCGTAACGGTGCAATAATGATTTTCGATGAGATAATTACAGGATTTAGGTTTGATCTCGGAGGAGTACAGAAAATTACAGGGGTTGTTCCGGATTTATCAACGTTTGGGAAGGCAATGGCGAACGGTGCGCCGGTTTCAGCGATTGTCGGAAGGAAGGAATTGATGAAATATTTTGCCAGCGAAGTGTTCTTTTCGTTTACGTTTGCCGGAGAAGCGGTGTCTCTTTCAGCAGCTAAAGCAACAATAGGAGTAT
>CAZKNI010000104.1:0-4287 GCA_964554055.1 uncultured Phycisphaerae bacterium
AGCAAAGATGAAAGAAGACGCTGTCATTTGTATCAAGTGTGGCTTTAATAAAAAGCTCGGAAAAAGGCTTAAAATCGTTTTTGAAAGTACAATGAACGCTACAGCTATCACCGATTCGCCGGCTACATCGTCTGTAAACATTACGCCTTCTACGTTGCCTGAGAAATCCGTAAACGCAACAAAGAATGCTGCCAAAGTCTCGATGAAATTGACACCCGAGCAGCAAGAACGGTTTATAAATTATATTCTGCCGATAAGTTTTTTTGTGTTGGCTATAATCGTTGCCGCGATTAAAGGTTCAGCAATCGGTGTCGTATTAAATTTGATTAGCATAATACTGCAAACGGTCTTTATGCTGATATCGATGGCGATTGCCGCTAAAATCGGAGAATTCGGTTTCGGTGAACTTAAAACAGCTATTCTTAAAGTGATAGGAATTTGTTCTGCAGTTGTTGTTGTCGATTTGCTGATACCCTATATTTCGTTTATTGTAGCTTTAGTTGTCGTAATCGGATTACTGAAAATTTCTTTCGAGCTTGACTTCTTTGAATTATTCTTAATAATAGGGACGATGGCTATCGTTAGATTGTTTATCCTAATGATAATTCTAAATGCAATCATGTCCCTTATTAGATAAATGGGTTAGCTATGCAACATTCCGAATACGATTCGACTCTCATTCCGACTTGGCCTTTTCTTACGAGAGATATCTCGCCTTTGAATGCGAAATTTAAAATGCGTCCGGAAGATTTTATTGTCGAAGAAATTCCGCTATACGAACCGTCAAGCCAAGGAGATCACACATATTTTATGATAGAAAAAATCGGGATGACAACATTGGAATTAATTCGGAAACTGGCGCGTAAGCTTAATGTCAAAGAGCGAAATATCGGATATGCAGGTTTGAAAGATTCGTTAGCGGTTACGCGACAATTAATGAGCATAGAGCACATCGCACCTGAAAAAATACAAAGTTTGGATATTCCCAATACAAAAATTATTTGGATAGACAAGCATAAGAATAAACTCAAGCTCGGACATTTGTCAGGAAACAAATTCAAAATAAAATTGCGAACATTGCCTCCCGATGCCGAAGAGATTACTCAAAGCGTTTTTTCATTGCTTCAAACAAGGGGCGTTCCCAATTATTTCGGAAATCAGCGATTTGGCGTAAGGGGCGATAGTTGGATACTCGGACGGGCAATTATTCGCTGTGATTTTAAAGAATTTTTAAATCAGTTTTTAGGTCGGCCTAATGCTGTTGACCGTGAGCAAGTTAAAAAAGCTAGGCAGTTATATGACGAAGGGCAATACGAACTTGCCTCGCATGTTTGGCCGGGCTATTTTCGCGATGCTAAAAAAGCCTCTCGAATACTCGCTTCTCGTCCGGATGCTTACAAAAGGGCTTATGACGCTGTAGATAATAAACTTAAAAAACTTTTCATATCAGCTTATCAGTCATATCTATTTAATCAAGCTCTTGCTGAACGAATAGACTCGATAGATAAACTCTTTTTGGGAGATTTAGCGTACAAGCATGATACAGGGGGGATATTTTTAGTTGAGAATCTTGAGGTGGAACAGCAGCGAGCAGACAGATTCGAAATAAGTCCGACAGGTCCGTTGTTTGGATATAAAATGAAATTTCCGGAAGGGCAAGAAGGTGAGATAGAACAAAGACTCATAGATGCCGAATCTCTCACGCTTGATGATTTTAGAAAATCAGGCCAGCATAAAGTCAAAGGTTCGAGGCGACCGTTTCGTGTGAAAATGACAAATCTTGAAATCGATAAAGGTTCCGATGATATGGGTGAATATTTGCTTTTAAGCTTCGATTTGCCGTCAGGCTCTTATGCGACAGCTGTTCTTAGAGAACTGTTAAAAGCGTAAGCGCTATAATGTCTTGCTTTCTCTCGCTGATTATTGATAATCAAACGATTATGGCTGGAAAGTGTGAGAGACATCTTCCTTATTTTGCGATTACAGAAGCTCTGGAAGACTCAAGTTTCTGTTTTTTATGCAAACTTGAATTGGACAGTCTTAATAAATATTTTGATACGCTTTTTTATGAACAAATAAACGATGTAGGCGTTCGTAAACAGCTTGCACACTCAAAAGGATTTTGTTCAAGGCATTCTCGTTTTATCTTGAGATACGGAGAGTCTTTAGGCACAGCTATTTTATATAATCAGCAATGTGAATTATTTAATGAGTTTTTGAAAAGTTGTTCTTTGTTTGCCGGAAGATTGCCTAAAATGCTTACTCTTTCGGATTGGATGGAGCACAAGCACTGTCCTGCATGTGCACATCAGGTTAAAGATAGAAAGTTATATTCATCTGTATTCTTAGATGCTTTGAGAAATTCCGATTCCGAAATGATTGGCGCTTTTGAAAAATCCGCTGCAATATGTGTGCCTCATTTCTTGTATTTGATGAAGCAATTGTCAGGTGAGCGTAAAATGTTCGGATACTTGATAGAGATGGAACAGCGAAAATTCAATCGGTTACGAGCAGAGGTTAATGAGTTTATACGCAAATCCGATTATAAGAATTTTTCTCAGCAAATTGACGGTCAGCAGGATATTTGTCGTAATATAATAAGAGTTTTCGCAGGATATGAAGGGCTGTTTTGAGTAATAGCGGGAAAAATAAGCTTGAGGGAAATAATGAAAATAATATTGTACATATGTCGAAAAGACAGCTGAAAATTAGTGCTTTATGTGAGTCGGATTGTATGATATAATCACCTTTTAATAAAGAATGTGAGGTTTTTGATATAATCGCTGCTAGTTCAGGAGGCTAACGATGAATAGAATATATATAATATCTTTTGTGATTATGATATGTATATTCTCAAATTCAATTTCTTGGGCATTGCCTGCTTTTTATGAAGATTGGGAAACGGGAACAATAGACTCAGCCAAATGGAACAAGGTCGAGTACGGAGATATTACTCTTATTCAGAAAATCAGGAAAGAAGGCACGAATCATGTTCTCGCTCAGGAAATCGGAGCGGAAGGAAGACCGGGATATGTTTATGTAGAGACTAAAAGTACATTTGCTACCGGTAATGGCTTACGGATTACATATCACCAATATAGAGTGAATACGAATTCTCCTAAAGATGCTAATTTTAAAATTCTTATGGGTTCGACCTTGATGATGCATCTGGATTGGGATGCCAATCCGGGTACGCTTTATGGCTATCGCAGGGTCAACGGCGGGGAACAGGCATTTCCTGTTGCTAATCTCGGAAATTATCTGAATCAATGGACGGATTGGACAATTATATATACGCCTGCAGCTCAGCCGAATATTACAATTCAGGCTTATGCCGGTTCTACAAAAATATACGACGTTTCCGCTGATATCGATTCGATGGATAATGTTAAGTTGCAATTTAAAACATGGAATAATGACAGCAATTATAATAAAACCCGTTGGGATGATATCACAGTGTATATTCCGGAGCCGATTTCGCTGTTGCTGATAATTGCATTGTTGTTTTTAGATACCGGTAAAGTTTTAAGATATTAGCTTTTGATAAAATAGGCTTATAATAAATTTACATTTATGGCATCTCGTTTACATACAGTTCACAATTTTGAATGCGATGTACTCGTAGCGGGAGGAGGCATCGCGGGAGTTTGTGCCGCTATATCAGCTGCTCGTAACGGAGTGAACGTAATTCTTATTCAGGATAGACCTGTTTTAGGGGGAAATGCTTCTTCCGAGATTCGAATGCACATTTGCGGAGCTGATATGTCAGGCCATCGCGGAAAAGTGCTCGAAGTCGAAGCTCGTGAGGGCGGAATTGTCGAAGAAATCAGGCTTGAAAATGCTGTTCGAAATCCGCAAAAAAGCTGGTCGATGATGGATTTGATTTTATACGAGAAATGCATTGCGGAAAAAAATCTTACTTTATTGCTTGATACATCTGTCATAGAGGCTAACGTAGAAAATAGAAAAATACAATCTGCTGTTGCGATTAGGGAATCTACGGAAGATAGATTTATCATCAAAGCTAAAGTTTACGTCGATTGTACCGGTGACGGTCGATTAGCAGCTGAAGCTGGTGCGAGGTTCAGAGTAGGGCGAGAATCGAAAGACGAATATAATGAACCTTTTGCAGAAGATAAATCTGACAATAAGTCGTTAGGCATGTCGCTCTTGTTCGAAGCTGAGGATATGGGCAGACCTGTTCCCTTTATTCCGCCGCCATGGATAAGAAAATTTACCGAAGAAGAATTGAAGTTTCGTAATCATGAAATATTCAATTACGGTTTT
>CAZKNI010000105.1:0-6319 GCA_964554055.1 uncultured Phycisphaerae bacterium
ATTGAGGATTGAGAAGAAGAGAGATTGCTTCGCTGCGCTCGCAATGACGTTGTTCAGAACAGGCATAGCCTGTTTTTGCTCGCGGCGAAAGACGCTGCGACAGCGACAATTGCCTTTCCGCGAACGGGCTTAAAGATAATGAAAAATATTTCGCGAGTGAAACCTGAAGAGATTGAGGATTGAGAAGAAGAGAGATTGCTTCGCTGCGCTCGCAATGACGTTGTTCAGAACAGGCATAGCCTGTTTTTGCTCGCGGCGAGAGACGCTGCGACAGCGACAATTGCCTTTCCGCGAACGGGCTTTGAATGCAATGAAAAAACTTTCGCAGGTACAGCCTGTTTTGCGCTTTCGCGTTGAGGCATGATGCAATGAGCAACTTTATTGGAACGTGTAACGTCGCGACGCGAATTAATCATCAATCTCTTAAATTTCTTCTCGGCTTGTCAAGCTCCTTCGTAGCAAATTAATTTACATCGTCGGCTGAGTTTGTTTGTTTTGTGTTATAGCGGGGCGAATGGAAATATCATCGAAATAATATTCGCCGACACGCCAATAGGCATATAGCATAACACGTATCCATTTAATTTCAGGTGTGAAAAATTTGATTTGTCCGTCGGAATATTTTTTTCGAACAGGAGTCAGCTTTGACGGCAACGTAAACTCTTCGGAATATGTTTTCCAATTTCCGCCGGTTGTATCGCAATGCATGTACATATTCCAAACTTCTCTGCGTATAAGTTTATCACTCTTTGCTGTAGGTAACATAGCGTATGCTTTAATAAATATTTTAGCTTGCCCTTTCGCAGGTCCTTTAATTTTAGCGGAGAGCAGATATTTTTTCCCTGTTTGTACGGAAATGTAATCGCTGTACAATTTGACTCCTTCAATTCCCCCGACAGCATCATAATGAGGTGCTTCGGTATGTATCGGCTCCGGAGCATCTTTAGGCTTCGCTCCTTGCTTGAGTGCTTTCCACCAGTCCCAAGCTTGTTCTTGATTGATATTAGTGTCGAATTTTATACATTTTCCGTGTTTACTTTTGCCCGTTTTTATCCAAAAGCTACAAAGATTGTCAACCGAATCCCAGTATGCCGGCTTATAGGGCGGCTTGCCTCTTTCAAAATCGCCGTTTGGCACGATTGATTTGCCCCAAACTGTTGTAGGCTGTTTTTGTGATTTGGGCGGCACAAAACTCAAAATATCGCTTACGAGAAACGCGACAACTCGCCTCGATATATGCCATCGCCATCTTGCCCCTTGTCCCGTAAAGGTTTTTTGTGCTATTTTTTTCGATGAGTTTTCGGTATATAAAGTTATGTCTATCTTAGCTATTGCTTGCCTTGCCGGTGTTATAACTAATGTTCCGGATATTAGGAATAATTTTTGCTCCGGCTTTGGCTTGATATCTTTCATCATTTCATCGATGCTCTCATACGCTTCTATTTCAACGGATGAAAATACATAAGCACTTACCTGATATTTTTTAAGCTTTCTCCTGAGTCTGAGTTGAATAGCATCTGTCAGCTGCATTGCTTGACCCGATTGTTTGGATTTGAATTTCGGAATAATAAATACATTTTTTGCGACGGTAGCACCGTTAGCGGGATACGTCCCCGAAAAAATCAACAATAACAATAATTTATATGTAAGCTTATTGAGCATTTTGTATTTTTTATTTGTATTTGTGTAAATATAAATATTTAATATTTTTCAGATTGCCTTTTGTAATTATATCAACATTCAGGTATAATTTGCATTACTGATTTGTCCTTATATTCACTTTTTTCTTGACAGTAGCTGTTAAAGTATTTAATTATTAAGGGTTATATTTAACGTTAATGTCATGAAGAGTAAATTTTTTCTTTTTTGGAGACAGATTGATGTTGCCGTCGAAGAAAACGTCAAAGGCAAGAAAGCGTAAGAGGAGAAGCCATTTGGCTATAAATCCTGTCAATTTGGCGCCATGCCCGAATTGTGGGAATGTCCGTTTACCTCACGCTGCTTGTGATAATTGCGGATACGTAAACCCGCGAGTCAAACTCGAAATAGCGGAAGAAGAGGAGTCATAATAATGCGCATTGCAGTTGATGCGATGGGAGGCGATCATGCTCCGCAAGAAATAGTTGCAGGTGCTGTACAATCTCTCTCTTCGCTCGATAATAGCGATGTAATTGTTTTGGTTGGCAATGAAGAGCGTATTAAACAGGAGCTTAATACGCTCGATGTTCCTTCGGATTGGGCTGATAGGCTTGACATAATTCACGCTTCTCAGATTGTCGAAATGTCGGACAATCCGGTAGATGCGATGAAAAACAAGCCGGATAGTTCCATAGCTCGAATGGTTGACTTAGCTTCGAAAGGCGAAGTTGATGCGATGATAAGTGCGGGTAATACCGGAGCTTGCGTTGCCGCTTGCCAGATGAAATTGGGCAGACTTAAAGGCGTAATTCGACCGGGAATAGCTGTCGTTATTCCGACTTTTAACAAAGCGGTTGTTTTATGTGATGTAGGTGCGAATCCGGCACCGAAGCCCCATCATATGCATCAATATGCATTGATGGCGGGAATTTATGCCGAAGTTTTATTTAAGCTTGATGCTCCTGCGAGAGTAGCTTTATTGAATATAGGTGAAGAGGACGCAAAAGGTAATCCGCTCGTAAAGCAAGCGCGTGATTTGATTAAAGCGGATGAGCGTATTAATTTTGTCGGCTTCGTAGAGGGCAGATATATATTGGCTGACCAGACGGACGTTGTGATTTGCGACGGATTTGTGGGCAATGTTGTGCTTAAATTAATTGAAGGATTAGCTTCCGCTATTGCTAAGATGTTGGCAAAAGAAGTAGAGCGAATTGACCCTAAGTTGATTAAGCCTTTTGTTCCCGCACTTGAGAACCTCTGGAGAAAACATGATTACACCGAACACGGAGGAGCGCCTTTGTTGGGAGTTGACGGTCTGTTTATCGTCTGTCACGGCTCAAGTAATCGAACAGCGATAAAAAACGCTGTTGCAATGGCAAGAAAGTTGCGAGCTAACAATATAAACGAGCGAATAGTCGAAAAACTTAATATTCAAAACAATACGGAAACGGCAGACAGTTCGGAGAGAGAAGGAATTACTTGAAAATGGAAACGATTCAAGCAGTCATAAGCGGCACCGGTAGATATCTTCCGGAAAAGATTCTTTCCAATCACGATTTTGAGAAGTTTTTGGATACTTCGGATGAATGGATAACGACTCGAACCGGAATAAAAACGAGGCATATTGCAGACGACAATCAAGCGACAGCTGATTTGGCTTATTATGCTGCCCAAAAAGCGATAGAGAAAGCTAATATTGATAAAAGTGATATCGACTTGATAATTGTCGCGACCTTTACGCCTCATATGCCCTTGCCTTCAACAGCATGCTTCGTTCAGGAAAAGTTGGGAATAGAAGGTTGCGGAGCATTCGACATATCAGCTGCTTGCAGCGGATTCGTTTATGGCCTTAGCATTGCCAAGCAGTTTATCTCGGGCGGAATTTATAAAAATATTTTGCTTATCGGTGCCGAAACGATGTCTCGCTTTACCGATTATAAGGACAGAGGCAGCTGTATTTTGTTTGGCGATGGCGCGGGAGCGATTGTAATATCATCTGCAAATGATAGCGAACGCGGAATATTTTATACCAAATTGGCAGCTGACGGAAAAGGTTGGCCTTTATTGCATATTCCAGCGGGAGGTTCGCTTAAGCCCGCCTCGAATGAAACCGTTGAAAATCGTGAACATTATATTAAGCTTAAAGGCAGAGAGATTTATAAATTTGCCGTGCAGAAAATGCAATCGTTGATAGAAGATGCGATTAGAGAAAACGATTTGACTATAGACGATATTAAAATGATTGTTCCGCATCAGGTTAATAAAAGAATAACCGATTCAGCTTGCGAACATATCGGATTTCCTACTGAAAAGGTATTTTTGAATATTTCTCAAGTTGGCAATACGTCAGCTGCCTCTATTCCGATAGCTTTGGATCAAGCAATTGAAGAAGGCAAGCTTTCGAAAGGCGATATTGTCCTTATGGTTGCCTTCGGAGCCGGTTTGACTTGGGCGTCCGCGTTGCTTAAACTTTAGCCCTTTTATAATTTTCGCATTTCACAGATTTTTTCAAATGTTGCGAGTTATCTCATGGGCAGCGAGAGATTTCAAGTTTTTGATATGCGTTGCGAGATTTCGATTCGAAATTTCAGATGAAGTTTTCAAGCTAACTTATTTGTTTTCGATATTGTGTTTTTCGATAAGGGGCGGCTTGGCTGCATTTTCGTGATTTGTTTGCTTGTCCGTTTTTATTCAATTGTCAAAGAGCATTTACTCGCGTTTTTAGAACTTTTCGATTTTTCTAAAATTTTTTCGATGTGTATTGTTGTTTGTTCGCGAGTCTTTCGATTTCGATTGTCTGCCGGCTGAGATAGCTCGTCGGCGAACGGAATCGAATCCGTTCGTATATAAAGATGACCCCTTGCGGGGTTTATGCGCTTCGTTTCGCTTCGCGAAACTTCGCGGCGTAAGGAAGCATTTTCGCAAATATGTAATACGGGCAAAATTGCTTTTCAGGAATTAGATTGCTCGCAGCTGAGAAAATCGAAAAAATAGAATTTTTCCAAAACGACGAAAAACGGGAAAAACACAGCGAATAGAAAGAAATAGACTCATTTTTCGGTTGTTATGTCATATTGTGTCTCATTTGCAATCAAGCAAATTGTGTCATAATGTCATGATTTTAAATCAAAAATAATGCCCGATTATAATTCTCTGCAAAATAAAGCGTTATAGCTTTGTGTTTTTGGTATAAGTTTTGCGACTTTAAATAGAGTATATTGAAAAAATCGTAAGTGTAATATGTAAAGTTGTTTTTTAAAAAAGAAAGGGTTTTTATGAATAACAAAGAAAGACAAATTGAACTGAAACATCAAATAGCACTAAATACTTTTGTGAGAGAAATCTGGCATGAAATTCCGGAACAAATTGAAGTTAAGTACAAAAATTTAAAAGCCTGGGGATTTGATTTAGCTAAGATACTTAAAAGCGGTCGGGAAACATTTCAGGCATATGACGAACATACTATAACAGCAGGAGATTCTTATGACGATGATGGAGAGCACATTGAAATAAAAGAAATTATTAAAGATATGCCTCCCGATTCTAAACTTGTTATATATGTTACTCTTGAGGACCGCAGAGGAGTAATAAAAGCGTATTTAAAAACAGATGAAGGTGAAGAAATATTGTTATTTTCGTTGCCTGCAGGAGAATTACTTCTTAGATATTTTCGTCGTAAAAAATTAATGCATCTCGTAGATTCTTTTCATTCCAGCGGATTGACGACAGAATTTATCAGAAAAAGAGGTTCGGAAGGAAAAGCTTATAATTTTGAAGCTCTTCCGCCCAAAATGAGACAAGTTCTGAGAGGAGCAGGCGATATTGTAAGAAAACATACCGGAAGCGGACGATTTTCTTTAGTTTATTTCGGAGAAAATAAAGATAAAGAAGATAGGTATGTTGCAACTTTTGTTTTGCCTACGATATATTTATTTGATATTGATGTTGCAGAAAAAATAGATAAACTCTTCGCTTCTTTGCGTTAACAGGATATGGATTTAAGTAAGAATTAATCCCGTTATTTTGTTAAAATAACGGGATTAATTTACAATTCTCCTTTAATATCGGTGATATTTTTTGAAAATATATTACGACTCAAAAATATGTTTCATTCATGTTTTTGTCATAGGCGTGTTTGACTCCAATATCATGCAGCTTGCCTTCGCCAATAGGCTCGACGTGTAAATCGCCAAACAGGGAAAATTTTGTTTGTTTTTTGTTTACTTCTGAAAACGGAAATTAACAGTTTATATCCGCATTCAAATGTTCTTCGTTCGAGTCTGTCCGCAATCATAGCGGAAAATGGGGTATGACATTTTTTATCATGAAAAATAAAACGAAACAAGAAAAGATGATTTGAGTTTTATATATGGACAAAAAGACAAAAATATTATATAATACGATTAATAGTCCGAACAGGCCTACCTAAAAATCATAAAAATATATGAGTCGAATAGCACTGTGTATGAGATTCGAAATTTTCCTCAGGCTCAATGAGAGGAGTAAAAATATGTGTATCCGTCCAAAAATGTTTTCCGGTATTATTGTTTTTGTGTTGTTTATGTCTGTTTTGATGATTGGCTGTGACCCCGCCATTGTTCCCGATAATGTTGTTAAAGGAAAATTCGTATCAGCTGATATTAGCGATAAAGGTAAATCGCGAAATGGAAATGATGTGTAT
>CAZKNI010000106.1:0-14879 GCA_964554055.1 uncultured Phycisphaerae bacterium
ATAAATAAGTAAGCGAATGTGAAATTGACAAGACGAGTAAATCGCACGGGCGAGTAAGTGAGTGCGAGATTGACAGGATAAATAAGTAAGCGAATGTGAAATTAACAAGATGAGTAAATCGCTGAGCGAGTAAGTGAGTGCGGGTTTGACAAAGATAAATAAGCGAGTGAATGTGAAATTGGCAAGAATGAATAAATCGCATGAGCGAGTAAGCGAGTGCGAGATTGACAAAGGTAAATAAGTGAGCGAATGCGAGATTGACAAGATAAATAGGCGAGTGGATGTGAGATTGACAAGACGAGTAAATCGCATGAGCGAGTAAGCGAGTGCGAGATTGACAAGATGATAAATAAACGAGTGAATATGGATTGAGATAAAAGTGCGAATGAATAATATATCGGCTTAAACTGTGAATTTAATAATATAATAAAGAAAACAAATAGGAATATAGAAAACGGAAAATAGGTAGAAAAATGGGCGTTAAACAATACAAACCAACAACACCGGGAAGGCGATTCGGTTCGGTAAATGATTATGCGGAAATTACCCGAACAAAGCCTGAAAAGTCGCTGTTAGAGCCTATCAAGAAGACAGGCGGGCGTAATCATCACGGAGTAATAACGGCGCGCGGTCGCGGCGGCGGAAATAAACGTATGTATCGTAAAATTGATTTCCGTAGAGATAAGGACGGAATTCCAGCGAAGGTTGCGAGCATAGAATATGACCCGAATCGAAGTGCGTTTATAGCGTTGCTTCATTATGCTGACGGAGAAAAGAGGTATATATTGGCGCCTCAGGGATTAAAGGTCGGAGATGTTGTAGAGAGTGGCGCGAAAGTTGAGCCTACTGTTGGAAATTGTATGCCGTTGAGTGGAGTTCCTGTCGGCTATGAAATACATAATATAGAAGTGAATCCTGGCAGAGGAGGAAAGCTTGTGCGAGCAGCAGGCGTTGTCGCCCGCCTTGTCGGTAGAGAAGGCGATTATGCACACGTGCAGATGCCTTCGGGCGAGTTGCGCATGTTTAGCGTAAAGTGTAGAGCGACAATAGGGCAAATCGGTAATACGGATCATCAGAATATATCGTTGGGTAAAGCTGGCAGGAAGCGCCATCTTGGCAGGCGTCCTCACGTTCGGGGTATCGCTCAGAACCCTGTCGATCATCCGATGGGCGGAGGTGAGGGCAGAAGTAAATCGGGCAAGCATCCGAGTTCTCCTACGGGCGTTCTGGCGAAGGGCGGACGGACTCGAAGGCGCAATAATATGTCGAATAAAATGATTGTTAGAAGGCGTAAATCGGTACGATACGGACAATTGACTTTAGCAAAGTAATTGGAGATAGAAAGCAATGGCAAGGTCTCTGAAAAAAGGCCCATATGTTGACGAGAAGCTTCTTGATAAGGTGCTTAAGCAAGACCAGCAAGGTTCGCATCAGGCGATACGTACTTGGTCTCGCCGATGCACAATAGTTCCCGAGTTCGTCGGGCACACTTTCGAAGTGCATAACGGAAAAATATTTCATAAAGTGTTCGTTACGGAAGATATGGTCGGCCATAAGTTAGGTGAGTTTGCGCCAACGCGAATGTTTAGAGGACACAGTGGCTCAAAAAAAGGTAAATAATTAAGGTATAGATTTGTATGGGTGAAATTATGGCATGGAGTGCAACACATAGATATGCTCGTATATCGCCTCGCAAGGCGCGATTGGTGATTGATATGATACGCGGGATGAAAGCTTCCGATGCGGTTAACTTGCTTCGATTTACTCATAAACGTGCAGCAAGTATGGCTCTTAAAGTTTTGCAATCTGCGATAGCTAATGCGGATGAGTCGGAAGCGGATATAGATGCCCTTTATGTTACCGATGCTCGAGTGGACGAAGGGCCTACAATGAAACGGATTCAGCCTAAAGATAGAGGCAGGGCGTTTATAATAAGGAAGCGCACTAGCCATATAAGAATAAAAGTGGATGAGAAGAAATAAGGTTAACATGAAATTATAAGCGAGGACTATTGTGGGTCAGAAAGTATCGCCAATAGGTTTTAGAACGGGAATAACGCTTGATTGGAAGTCTCGTTGGTACGCTCCGAGCAAGCAGGTTTTCGGAGAATGTTTGGTCGAAGATCAGCAGATACGAAAGTTTTTGGATCAGCGACTCAATCGAACGCCTCCTTATGCGGGTCTTTCAAAAGTGGAAATAGAACGGACGCGTGAAGAGGTTCGAATAATCATTCATACGGCAAGGCCCGGATTGGTGATAGGTCCTCGTGGAGCGGAAGTTGATAAGCTTCGTGGTGAAATAGAGGATTTGACGGGCAGGAAAGTTAATGTTGAAATACAGGAGATATCGAATCCCGATTTGGACGCTAAATTGGTCGGAGAGGCGATAGCGGAGCAGCTCCGTAGGCGTGCAAGTTTTCGCCGTGTTATGAAGCAACGCTGCGAAGCTGCAATGTCTGCGGGCGCTAAGGGGATAAAAATAATATTGAGCGGAAGATTAGGCGGAGCGGAAATGGCGAGGCGTGAAACTCAAATAATGGGTTCTATTCCTCTTCAGACGCTTCAGGCGAATGTTGATTATGCTTATACGATAGCGAGAACGACTTACGGAGTAATAGGCGTTCGAGTTTGGATATATAAGGGAATGTTCGGCGAAGAGCCTCAAGAAGAGTCTCGTCCGAGATTCGGGAAAAGAGGCAGAAGATAAAAAAGGTATTGTACTTGTTTTGACGTGATAGGACCAAAATCGGAGTAATAGCTATGGCATTGATGCCTAAAAGAGTAAAATATCGGAAATTCCAGAAGGGTAGAGTAAAAGGAAAAGCTACTCGCGGAAATAGGGTTTCTTACGGAGAATTCGGGATACAGTCTCTTGAAGCGGGCAGGATAAGCAATAGGCAGATAGAGGCGGGCAGAATGGCAGCGACTCATTATCTTCATCGAGAAGGTAAAGTTTATATACGGATATTTCCTCATAAGTCTGTAACGTCTAAGCCTCTTGAGACACGAATGGGAAAAGGAAAGGGAGAAGTCGATTATTGGGTAGCGGTCGTTAAGCCGGGAACGATATTATATGAAATAGGTGGAGTAGATATTGAAACGGCACGAGCTGCATTTGCGAGAGTGGCACATAAGATGCCTGTTAAGACTCGTTTTGTAACTCGTTCGCATACGGTATAAAGAGGGTATGTCAGATGAAGATACAAGAGATAAGAGAGCATAGCACGGAAGAGCTTCAAAACCTGTTGGAAGAAAACAGACGTCGTCTTTTCGACCTTAGGAGTCAGGCGGTAACGGAAAAGCTCGAGAATCCGTCTCTTCTGACTCAAACGAGGCGTGATATAGCTAGAATCTTAACGGTGTTGCGTGAGCGTGAAATAAAAGATATAGAATCAAAGATGCATCATCTCGAAAAGGAACATGCAGGAAGCATCTGATAATTGAGGAAATAAAAGAATGATGACAGAACAGAAGACAGGAACAGAAAAGAAAGAAAAGCGCGGTCAAAGGCGTGTGTGTCAGGCAGTCGTCGTTTCCGATAAGCGGGATAAGACGATAAAGGTTGTTGTCGAATCGATGATAAAGCATCCGCGTTACGGAAAATATATACGTCAACGCACGATGATGCATGTTCATGATGAAAAGAATGAGGCGAGTGTAGGCGACAAAGTAGAAATAATAGAAAGTAGGCCTATGTCAAAGACGAAGAATTGGCGTCTTGTAAGAATATTGGAGAAAGCTGAGCTGTAAAGGAAAGCAAATAGCGTTGAAAGACATCATCGCTGGAGAAGGATTATGATACAGTTGCAAACAATGTTAGATGTAGCGGATAACACCGGCGCGAAACGAATGATGTGTATTCGTGTTCTTAAGGGTTCTACGTCGGGACGTGGCAAAAAGACTCTTAAGACAGCGGGATTGGGTGATATAGTTGTGTGTGCGGTAAAGAAAGCATTGCCTTCGGGAGATGTCAAAGAGGGCGATGTAGTGAAAGCGGTTATCGTTCGAGCGAAGAAGCCGACCCGACGTGTTGACGGTAGCTATGTTCGATTCGATTCGAATGCAGCGGTGATAATAGATAATGAAATGAATCCGCGCGGTACACGTATATTCGGTGCGGTAGCAAGAGAATTACGAGAGAAGAATTTTACGAAAATTATCTCATTAGCAAGCGAGGTAGTGTAGAAGTGCGAGTAATAAAAGGTGATATAGTTGAGGTGTTAACAGGTTCACAAGCGGCAGCAGAGCGACCTAATAAGGTTCGCGGTAAGGTGCTTCGTGTGATTCCTAAAGAGGGTAAGGTTGTAGTCGAAGGAGTTAATCGGAGATATAAACACGTCAGGCGTTCTCAACGTTATCCTCAGGGAGGCAGAATTCAGCGAGAGCTGCCTATAGATATGTCTAATGTTATGCCTGTTTGTCCGAAGTGCGACAAAGGAGTTCGTGTCGGATATAAGGTTAATGAAGACGGGTCTAAAGAGCGTGTTTGTAAGAAGTGCGGGACAGTTTTGCATCAAATTAAAAAGCCAAAGAATGCGTAAAGTTAAGAGAGTGTAACAATGGCAAGAGTATTAGAGAAATATAAAAATGAAATTCTTCCGGCATTGCAGGCGGAGCTTGGAATAGATAATCCGTTGGCAGTTCCAAAATTGGAAAAGATAATTGTGTCGATGGGTATAGGGCGAGCAACGCAAAATAAACAGGTGCTCGATGTAGCATCTAATGAGCTTGCGTTGATTACCGGTCAGAAACCTGTTGTGTGTAAAGCTCGTAAAAGTGTGTCTAACTTTAAGCTTCGTCAAGGAATGCCAATCGGATTGAAAGTTACGCTTAGAGGTAAGCGAATGTATGAGTTTCTTGATAGGCTTATAAGCGTTGTAATTCCTCGTGTGCGGGATTTTCGCGGATTGAATCCGAAGTCGTTCGACGGGAGAGGAAATTATAATTTGGGATTGAGTGAGCAGACGGTGTTTCCTGAAATACCGATAGATAAAGTACAATTTCAGCAAGGAATGAATATAACAATCGTAACGTCAGCTCGAAACGATGAGCAAGCATATAAGCTTATGGAAAAGCTTGGCATGCCGTTTAGGCAGAAATAATACTGTAAATAAATTATGTGTTGAAACAGGGAATTAAAGGTAGGAGTAATTATGGCGACAAAAGCCTGGATGGAAAAGCTTAAACGAGAACCAAAATTCAAGGTTCGCAGAATAACCCGTTGCGAACTTTGCGGGAGGTCTCGTGCGGTATATCGTAAATTTAAGATTTGCCGAATATGTTTCCGTACGCTGGCAAACGAAGGAAAGATACCCGGAGTGAAAAAGGCAAGTTGGTAATTAATGTGTTAGAACAAGATGGATTGTTTGTTTATATAGTCGATGTGTGTGTCGATGCATCGGCTGGGAGTGCAATATGAGTCTGTCGGATCCAGTTGCAGATATGTTAACGCGAATACGAAACGGTGTGATGGTTAACGCAAAGAACGTAACTATCAAATCGAGTAAGGTGTGTGTCAATATAGCACGCGTTCTTAAAGACGAGGGCTTTATCGAGGATTATACGTTGATAGATGACGGGAAGCAGGGTTTGCTTCGAGTAACGTTGAAATACGGTTCTAACGGTGAGCCCGTAATACAAGAGCTTAAACGAGAGTCAAAGCCCGGAAGGCGGGTATATCGAGGAGTGAAAGAGCTTCCTCGTGTTCTCGACGGTTTGGGTATAGCGATAATCTCGACAAGCAAAGGTGTGATGAGCGATAGAAAAGCTCGAGAGAATAATGTTGGCGGAGAGTTGATTTGTACAGTTTATTAGAGTGTGTTTGTATTTAATATAAGGGCAAGAAAAGATGTCCAGAATAGGTCAAAAACCGATAGAGGTGCCGTCGAATGTGAAGATAAGTATATCGGACGGTACGATTGTAGTGGAAGGTCCGAAAGGAAAGCTTGATTATACTTGGCGTGACGAGGTTGATGTCGTGTATGACGAGCAGGCAAAAGAAATTAGGGTAACTCGCAAAGATGATTCCCGAGCTGCGAGGGCTTTTCACGGATTGACTCGTGCACTGATAGCGAATATGGTGATAGGTGTTACGGAAGGATATAGCAAAACGATAGAAATATACGGAACGGGTTTCGGTGTAAAGCAGGAAGGTAAGGATATAGCGATTAATGTAGGATTCGCTAATACAGTTAAGCTTCCTATACCTGCGGGAGTAACAGTTACGATAGAAACTGCTCAGTCTCGTTCCAATACGTCTCCGGCAGTGTTTACACTCTCTGGTCCGGATAAGCAGGTGATAGGAGAATTTGCAGCTGAGATAAGGCATATTAAGCCCCCCGAACCTTATAACGGTAAAGGGATAAGGTATAAAGATGAACATATACGTCGTAAAGTAGGTAAGGCACTTGCCGGTGCAGGTGGATAAAATAGGATAATCGGGTAATAGCTATGGATAACATACATTTGAAAAATAAGAGGAATTGGCGTCGTAAAATGCGAATAAGAAACAATGTAAGCGGTACGCCCGAGCGGCCTAGGCTTTCAGTGTTTCGCTCTCATAAGCATATTTATGCACAGATAATAGATGATGTAGCGGGAAAGACATTGTGTTCGGCATCGTCGCTTAATAAAGAGATATCAGAGCAGATAAAGCACGGAGGCGATGTAAAAGCAGCAGAACTCGTTGGAGCAGCATTAGCTCAGCGAGCGGTAATGAAAGGGATAAAAAAAGTAGTTTTCGATAGAGGGCCTTATAAATATCATGGAAGAGTCAAGGCATTGGCAGAATCCGCAAGAAAGGCAGGTTTGGAGTTTTAATTATGACGCAAGAGCCTATAACACAAATACCGTTGATAGAAGAACAACATCCGATAGAAGAAACCGTTGTACGGATTTATCGGTGTACAAAAGTTGTTAAGGGCGGAAGAAGATTTTCTTTCGCAGCATTAGTCGTCGTTGGAGACCGTAACGGAACAGTCGGAGTGGGATATGGAAAAGCGAATGAAGTTCCGGCAGCGGTAGAAAAAGCAACGAAAGACGCACGAAAAAATATGCATGTAATATCCCTTAAAGGTAAAACAATACCTCATAGGATAATGGGACGATACGGCGCGAGTAAAATATTGTTGCTTCCCGCCCGTGAAGGAACAGGAGTAATTGCGGGGTCTGCCCCTCGTGCAGTGTTGGAGCTTGCAGGCGTTCATGACGTATTGACGAAGTCTTACGGTTCGAACTCGGCGAAGAATTTGGTTAAGGCGACTCTTGACGGTCTTCTTAGGCTTCGTTCTCAGGCAAAGATAGAAGAATTGAGAGGAGTACAGATAGGATGATGCTTCATGAAATAAAAGCAGGTAAAGTTGCTCGGAATAAATCTCGTAAGCGAGTAGGCAGAGGAGAATCGAGCGGCTGGGGTAAGACGTCCGGTCGCGGCCATAAGGGTGAGGGTCAACGTGCCGGTTCGAGCGGTCCTGTTGTGTTTGAAGGTGGGAGGACTCCTTATTTTCGTAAGATACCGAAAAGAGGGTTTTCGAACTTTTTGTTTAAGAATAGGTATAAAGAGGTTAATATAGGTAGGCTTGAAGAGAAATTCGAAAGCGGCGAAGTTGTCGAGCCTGAAACTCTTCTTGCTAAGGGATTGATTTCGGATATTAAAGAAAAAGTTAAGGTACTTGCGAAGGGTAAATTGAGTAAATCGCTTACGGTAAAGGCACATAAATTCAGTGCATCTGCGGAGAAAGCAATAACTCAGGCAGGTGGCAATGTGGAGGTAATAAGTTAAGTGTTTAAAGCCCTTATAAATATATTCAAGATACCGGAACTTAGAAATAAGGTATTGTTTACGGTGATGATGCTTGCTATTTATCGCATCGGGTTTCATATTCCGTTGCCCGGTGTCGACCAGACTCAAATAGCGGAGCATTTTCAGCGTCAATCCGGTGCAGCGGGTCGATTGGCAGAATATTTTGCAGTATTTACGGGCGGCTCACTCAAACAGAGTACGATATTCGGTTTGGGAATAATGCCTTATATATCGGCGTCGATTATATTTCAGCTGTTGTTGACGGTTATCCCTGCGTTGGAAAAGCTTCATAAGGAAGGCGAGACTGGCAGGCGGAAGATACAGGAGTATACTCGTTATGCAACAGTTTTGTTATGTTTGATACAGGCGTCTTTTTGGATGCGTTATATATCGGCTCGCGGGCTTGTTTATAAGGAATATTCCGGGTCGATGCTTTTCTGGATAGTCGGGGTATTTACACTGACAACTGGTACGGTGTTTTTGATGTGGCTGGGGGAGCAGATAGATGAATATGGGATAGGAAACGGAATAAGTTTGATAATTACAGCGGGTATTATATCTCGTATTCCTCGGGCGATAATTTTAGTTGCGAAGAGTGCGACGCTTAAAGTAGCAGCGGTTCAGCCCGGTCAAATAGGTCCGACAAAAATTATATTTTTGATAGCGGCGTTCGTGTTTGTCGTTGCGGGTTCGATTTTGATAACTCAGGGTCAAAGGCGTATTCCCATTCAGCAAGCGAAGCAGATGAGAGGACGTAGGATTTACGGTGGAATTCGTCATTATCTTCCGTTGAGGGTGAATCACGGTGGAGTTATGCCGATTATTTTTGCATCGAGTTTGTTACTGTTTCCGGATTTGATTTTTAGTTCGTTGTCTCAGGCGTTTAGGTCTAACTTTTTAGCGTTTTTGGCAACGTCGTTTCGTCCGGGAGAATATATTTATACGGTAACATACATCGGAATGGTGTACTTCTTTGCGTATTTCTGGACGACGGTTCAATTTCGCCCCAAAGAAATGGCGGAGCATCTTCGAGATAGCGGTAGCTTTATTCCCGGGTTACGTCCCGGAAAACGAACGGAAGAGTATCTTGAGAAGGTTATGGAGCGCATTACCTATGCAGGTGCAGCGTTTCTTGCTATAATAGCGGTCATTCCGTCGCTTGTTGCGAAATGGATGAATATTCCGTTTGCAGTATCAGCGTTTTTAGGTGGAACAGGATTGCTGATTGTTGTTTCGGTATTGCTGGATTTGGTTCAGCGGATAGAAGCGAATTTGATAATGCGTAATTATCCGGGATTTTTGACGTCGAGCGGTGCAGGTAGAATAAAGGGAGCATATGGCTAATAGAGTTAATTTGATATTGTTGGGTCCTCCCGGAGCAGGTAAAGGGACGCAAGCAAAAAGGCTTGTTGAGCGCTATCCTCTTGTGCATCTGTCGAGTGGAGATATGCTTAGAGCGGAGCGTTCAGCGGGAAGCGAATTGGGTAAAAGTGTTCAGGGTTATATGGATTCCGGTAAGCTTGTTCCCGATGAGCTTGTTACGGAAGTTGTGATTTCGCGGATAAGGCGTGAGCTTTCGGAGAGCGAGAAGGGCGTATTGCTTGACGGATTTCCGAGGACTGAACCTCAAGCGAAAGATTTATCGGCAGCGATGGAGCAGATACACGAAAAGATAGATGCTGTCATCGACCTTCAGCTTGACAGTGAAATTATTGTGGAACGAATGGCGGGCAGGCGTAGCTGTCCTAAGTGCGGAAGAGTTTATCATCTGAAAGCTAATCCGCCTAAGAATGATAATATGTGTGATGATTGCAATGTTGCGTTAATCCAACGGCCTGACGATAAGGAAGATGTTGTCAGGAATAGGATATCGGTGTATGAAAAGCAAACAGCTCCGTTGGAAGAATTTTATAGAAAAGCGGGCATTCTTCATTTAGTTGATGCTTCTGCGGATATTGATAAGGTTTCGGAAGCGATTTTTAAAATCGTTGACGGACTGATTGAAAATTAAAGAGAGCCTGTGTATGGCTATTAGAATAAAGACACAGGAAGAAATCGACAAGATGCGTCAAGCAGGGCGTATCGTTCGTAAGGTTTTGGAACATTTGGAGCGGATTATCCGTCCGGGAATGACAACGGAAGAGCTTGATAATCAAGCAGATGCGATGATTGTCTCGCTTGGAGGAAAAGCTCTTTTTCGAGGAGTTCCCAATCCGAAAGCAGGATATCCGTTTCCTGCGTGTATATGTGTGAGTATAGACGATGAAGTTGTGCACGGGATACCTTCGAACGAGCGAGTGCTTGAAGAAGGTCAGATAGTCAGCATAGATTGTGGAGTTCGTTATGCAGGGTATTGCGGTGATGCAGCAGCTACTTTTGCTGTCGGTCAGGTTAGCGATGCCAAACGGAAATTGATGAGCGTAACGAAACGAACGCTTGAAATAGCAATAGAAAATATCAAGCCCGGCGTCCGATGGAGTAAAATAGCAGCTAAGATGCAGGCGTATGTTGAAAAAAACGGGTTTTCCGTTGTTACGGATTTCGTCGGGCACGGTATCGGAAAGGATATGCATGAAGACCCGAAGATACCAAATTTTGTTTCAAACGAACTTTTGAGGAATGATATCGTATTAGAGCCCGGAATGGTCTTGGCGGTAGAGCCAATGGTTAACATGGGCACGTCGTCTGTGAGATACGGAACAGACGGCTGGACTATTTTGACGGCAGATAATCTTCCGTCAGCTCATTTTGAGCACAGCATAGCTGTTACTCGCGACGGAGCGAGTGTTTTGACAGACGGAAGCTGAGAAATAGATGATGTGAACGAGGTAAAGAATTAGGTAATTAGTAGAGGAAAACGAATATGGGCAAGCAGGATGCAATTAGAGTCGAAGGCATCGTAAAAGACGCATTGCCCAACGCTATGTTTAAAGTCGAGATAACAATAGGCGATAAAAAGCATACGGTGTTGGCACATGTTTCGGGAAAAATGCGAATGCATTTTATACGTATTTTGCCCGGAGATAAGGTTGTTGTAGAGATATCGCCTTACGATTTTACTCGCGGAAGAATTGTTACGCGAGGATAAAAGAGAGTTTAGGAAATCGCAAATATAGGGAATTGGAGAATAAAGCGATGAAAGTTAGAAGCTCGGTAAAACGGATATGCGAAAATTGTAAAATTATTCGCAGACGAGGAGTAATAAGAGTGATTTGCACTGACCCGAGGCATAAACAAAGGCAGGGCAAATAGGAAAAGATTTTTAGGAGATAATAAATATGCCGCGTGTAGCAGGTGTTGAAATTCCGGATGATAAGCCTATACGAATTTCTTTGAGGTATATTTTCGGAATAGGTCCGAAAAGTGCGGAAGATATCTTAAGTCAGTTAGGAATAGACGGTCAGGTTCGAGCGAATAAGCTGACAGACGAGCAGATAAGTCAAATATCGTCGATAATCGATAGAGATTATACCGTCGAAGGTCAGCTTAGACGGCAGATATCTCAGGATATAGCGCGTTTACGAGAAATAGGTTGTTATAGAGGCGTGAGGCATAGACGAGGGTTGCCCGTTAGGGGTCAACGAACACGTACGAATGCGCGAACACGTAAAGGACCTAGAAAGACAGTAGCAGGTAAAAAAGGTGTAAAGGAGATGCATCGTGGCTAAAAGACAGGGAGCAAGACGAAAAATCAGGCGAACCGTACCGCGTGCAATAGCACATATAAAATCGACATTCAATAATACGATAATAACAATAACCGACCTCAACGGAGAAGTTCTCTGCTGGGCGTCGGCGGGAACATCCGGATTTAAGGGTGCGAGAAAAAGTACGCCCTTTGCAGCTCAGCGAGCAGCGGAGCAGGTTGCATCGGTAGCTAAAAAGCACGGAGTTGTAGAGCTTGAGGTTAGAGTTAAGGGTCCCGGTTCGGGAAGAGAGTCGGCGATAACGGCACTTCAAGCGGCAGGTATAAGAATACATGCAATAGAAGATGTAACTCCGCTTCCTCATAACGGATGTCGTCCTCGAAAACGAAGAAGAGTATAAAGTCATTTTAAGGATATTTTGGTGAGAGTGAAATATGGGTAGAACATTATCTCCATCTTGTAGGCAATGTAGGCGTGAAGGAATTAAGCTGATGTTGAAAGGGTTTCGCTGCTATACAGCGAAATGCGCAATGGAACGCCAGGGTCATAACAATCCTCCCGGCGTTCACGCTTGGCGTCGCGGTAAAAGTAGCGAATATGCAGTTCGTCTTCGCGAAAAGCAAAAAGTCAAGCGATATTACGGCGTGCTTGATAAGCAGTTTATGATATATTTCCGAATGGCGGAAAGAGCAAAAGGTAATACAGCGACCAATTTGCTGACGCTTCTTGAGCGCCGTCTCGATAATGTTGTTTGTAAGTTGGGATTTGCTCCTGCGAATAAGTCGGCACGCCAGCTTATAACTCATGGGCATATATATGTTAACGGCAGAAAATTGGATAGGCCGGCTTATCTTGTAAAAGTCGGCGATAAAATCACGGTAAAACCTTCGGAGAAGTCCCAAAAGCTTGTCAAAAGCTATATTGAGCTTGACCCGAATCGTCCGATACAGGGTTGGCTTGAATCGGATAGGGATAAACTCGAAGGTTTGGTAAAGGCTCTTCCGACTCGCGATGATGTACAAATACCGGTAGAAGAGCAGTTAATTGTGGAATTGTGCAGTAGATAATTAAGAAAACGGAGGCTCCCGTAATGCGAATACGTTGGCGCGGATTAGAATTACCGTCTCAGGTTGTAATCGATAAGTCAGTCTCAAACGAAACGTTTGGTCGATTTGTCATAGAACCGTTTGAAAGAGGATTCGGAACGACTGTAGGGAACTCTCTTCGTAGAGTTCTGCTTTCGAGTCTCGAAGGTGCTTGTGTAACATCTATCAAGATAGCAGGCGCCCCCCATGAATTTACGTCGCTCGATGGGGTGATGGAAGATGTAACGGATATCGTTTTGAATGTAAAATCGCTGATTATTAAGATGGACGACCCGGGTCCGAAATATATCAAGGTTGTCAGAGAAACAGCAGGAGAAGTGAAAGCAGGAGATATAGAAGCGGACCCGACAATAGAGATATTAAATCCCGAACTCGTATTAGCAACGCTAACCGCTGATGTGAAATTCGAGATGGAAATGAAAGTTGAGACCGGAAGAGGATTTGTTACGGTGGCAGAGCGGACTAACGAAGAGAAAAAAGTCGGAGTTATTCCAGTTGACGCTTTGTTTTCGCCGGTGCTGAGAGTTCGATATCAGACAGAAGAAACACGTGTAGGCCAAAAGACAAATTATGATAGGCTGATAATGGAAATTTGGACAAAAGGAACAGTTACTCCGGAAATGGCACTCGTAGAAGCGGGAAAAATATTGCGTAAGCATTTGAATCCGTTTGTTCAATTGGCAGAAATTGGCGAAGAGACAGCTGCTGTCGAAGCGGAACAGCTGTTGGAACAGCCTAAAGAAGAATCGGAAGCGGTCGATGAAGACTTGAAGAAGAAATTGCAAATGTCAATTCAGGATTTGGACTTGTCTGTTCGTGCAATGAATTGTCTGGAGTCGGCAAATATAACAACAGTAGCTCAGCTTGTTCAGCATAGCGAATCCGATTTGCTTAAGGTCAGAAGTTTTGGTAAAACGTCGCTGAGAGAAGTTAAGAGACGGTTGGCAGAACACGGGCTTTCGCTTGGAATGTCTGTTCCGGAAGATTTGGCGAAAGGTGATGGCGAATAGACTGAAGATGAACAAACAGATGAAAATAAGGGATATGAGTTATGAGGCATAAAATAGCAGGAAAGAAATTATCGAGAGACAGTGAACATAGAAAAGCGCTCAGACGTAACTTAGCTGCTTCGCTGTTTATACACGGACGAATCAAAACGACAGAGCCTCGCGCAAAATTTGTTAGAGGCTTTGTTGAGAAGATTATTACGATAGCGAAAAAAGGCGATTTGAATGCGCGTCGAAGAGTAATCGCTTTGCTGCAAGACAGGTTTATCGTTGATGATGAAGAAACAGATGTAAAGCGCAATAAGAGCTTTAAGGTCGTGAAAGCCCCTCGCCTTGTTCGGAAATTGTTTAGCGAAATAGCGCCTAAATATGCAGATAGGTCTGGCGGATATACTCGTATCGTTAAGCTGCCTCAACGTAGGCTTGGAGATGGCGGAGCTCTTGTTTATCTTGAGCTTATCGACCCCGAAGAAGAAAAACCTAAACGTAAAGTTGATTCGTCTATCAGTAGAAGAAAAAAGGCACAAAGTAGAGTTCAGCTGATGAATAAATTGCTTAAGAAGTCAGCTAAATCGGCAAAATCGTCAGCTCAACCGAAAAAGGAAGTTCAGCAACAAGCTGATGAGGCAAAAGAAAATATAGCTGACACCGAAACAAAAAATGTGACGTCTGAAAATACTGAAAATGCCAAGTCAGCTGAGCAGGAAGATAAAAAAGAAGAATAAAATAATTGTTTCCGAAAAAATTAATTTGGAATATTAAGTTGTCAAAGGCGAACGTGTTTTGTCGTTAGCTGAGTTCTGTTCGGGAGAATTTAGCTAAAACGGATAAGCTAATTCCTTCATTAAATATAAAAAGCTAAGATTAATTTTGGTAAATTATATCATCAGCTAAATGTGCTTTTGTCTATTCGCTTGCCGTTTAGCGAAAAGTTTTTCCTTTCTTTAATTGTGTATGCGGAAAAACGTGCATCTTTGTAGCAATTTTTGTCGTGAGCAAAAGAGATTAGCTATTTTACGTTTGCACATTGCACGAACACGTTGAACACGCTGCAAAGCGAATGCAACGGGCACGCCCGATTTTGCGCTTTCGCGTTGAGGCGTGATGCAATGAGCAACTTTATTGGAACGCGTAACGCTGCAATGCGAATCAATCATTCCCGACGGGATGCCTTCGGTACGTCCCTTCGGGAATTTCGGATTGCGGATTGAGAAGAGATTGCCAAGCCCTAAAACTTCAGGATTAAGGCTTTTGTTTTTGATGTGAAGCGTTATCCGGTTTTAGGGCTTGACAGGCCAAGAAGAGATTGCCGCGTCGCT
>CAZKNI010000107.1:0-10746 GCA_964554055.1 uncultured Phycisphaerae bacterium
CAGCTATTGTCAGTATATCAGATTTTAGCTTTAAAGGAAAGCACAGACCTTCGAGTTCTTGACCTATTATTTCTGTCCAACAGGCTTTGAGTTTAGCTAACCTGGACGAATTGTTTTTATGTAACGTATCTATCAAATCACTCGCCAGCATGCCGGCATGCTCATAACGAGCGGCACGTTGAGCATTTTGCCATAACATATTAAGATGCCTGTCCGTGTACATTTCTATTATCCGTTTATCGCCCACTTATGCTCGCTTCGCCCGTTTCCTTATTTTCGGTTACTTATCTATAAAATAACATCGGCATCAAATTGTTACGGGCATGAGAACGTACGTAAAATTGCTGCCGGCTTTCAGCACTAAAGGCACTTTCGGCGCCTTGAGCTCCAGAATTACTTGCTCGTGATTAAGAGCACGTAACGGCTCTGTCATATATCGCGGGTCGAAACCTATTTGTATAGGGTCACCGGAAATTTCCGCGGGTACTCTCTCGCTTGCTTCTCCTACTTCTGACGAGGGCACGTCAATGATTATATTGCCGTCCTCCGGCTTGAGCCGCGCACCGTGCGTCATATCTTTGCTCTGTGTAAAGACCATAATCCGCCTCAGCACAGCTAATAGCTCTTGTCTATCAACAGCTATTCTACAAGCATGCTCTTTGGGAATTACGCTGCTATAATCAGGGAATTTGCCCTCTACTAATGAAGAAATAATCACAATTTCCGGCAACTTGAATATAACCTGATTGTCCGTAACGTAAATCGTTACTTGTGCATCTTCATCTTTTCTCGCGGATAGCCTTGCAAGCATCTGCATCGTGTGCGGCGGAACGATACAAGACTGCTTTTCTTCCTTACCGGAAACGAGGCTGACGTTCGCCCACGCTAACCTTCTGCCATCGGTGCCCACCATTGTAAGCTTTTTATCTTCTATTTCCATCAACAATCCGTTTATCGCGTAACGTGTTGTTTCCTTAGCAACGGCATAAGCTGTCAAGCCTATTATTTCCGCCATACTCGACGCAAGCACAATAGCTGACGATTCGGAATCGCCTATAGAGACAGGAGGGAACTCATCGGGAGGAAACGTGTAAAACTTGAATTTCCCGCCAGCTGTAGAGACCTCCAGAGCATCCTCTACAAGCGATAATGTAACTGTTTCATCGCTTAATTCATGAATTAAGCTCGCGAATTTGGCAGCATTTATCACAACTTGACCGGGCTGTTCTATCTGCACTTCTTTCAACTCGCAACGAATCCCCAATTCCAAATCGGTTGCGGACATCGTTAACGTACCTTCTTCCGTAGCTTGAATTCGAACGCACTGAAGAATAGGTTTCGTATTGCGCGATTGCCCTGCAACTTCTCTAACATATTCGACGCTTTCCGAAAGTTTTGCTCTATTGCATATAATTTTCATAATCATACCCCATTTATCGCTTACCCTATTGCATATTGCGTTAGGCCTACTTTGGTTTTTGCTTTGTTAATGTGAAACAGAGTATTGTAATTAACAATACAATTCTAATAACATTTTAATAGAAGGCAAGCAGTATTTACAGAGATATATAATGTGTTTTTGTTAATAATTATTTCGTGATTTCTAATAACTTTATATTTTCAGAGTTATGCGATTTTTTTGTTTACAGAATGCTGTTTTTTACACTGTTTGTATATTGACAATTGTCCGCTTTGTTTGTTTGTTTATTCGATTATGCTTTTTGATTGTCATTGCTTGATTTTATTAACAGGATAATTGACAGCTATCTGTTAATAAATTTTGTTGTTTTGTATATTTTCTAATTGTTGTTCTTGTTCGGTATAGAAATTATATTGCCGGAGCCCGTTAAAGTGCGCGCTATGTTTTCTATCGTTGTTCTTAGAGCGGGGTCTGTTTCGATGAGTTTTCGCACTGTTTTGGTTGCGTGCAATACGGTGCTGTGATCTCTGCCTCCAAAATAACCGCCTATTTCCTCTAAGCTCCATCTTGTTAGCTGTCTTGCAAGAAACATACAAACTTGTCTCGGTAACGCAAGGGCTTTGTTGCGTCTTTTAGATTGCAGTTCCGTTACCTTAACGTTGAAGTGCGAAGTTACAACTTCAACGATATTGTCTATTGTTAAGTCCTGCTTTACTGTCAGGTGTGCCGGTATGACCTCGCGGGCCAATTCCATTGTTATTGGCTCTCCCGTTAGGGTTGCGAGCCCCTGCAGCTTTGTTATAGCACCTTCGAGCTCGCGCGTGTTCGTATCTATGGCGCGGGCGAGGAATGTGATGACCTCTTCGGGAATGTTTAAGCCTTTTAGCTTCGCTTTTTTGCGTATGATAGCTACTCGCGTTTCCAAGCAGGGATGATCAATTCCGGCGACGAGTCCCCAGCTGAATCTGCTTACAAGTCGCTCTCGCAGGGTTTCTATTTCGCTGGGCGGCCTGTCGGATGAAAGGATAATTTGCTTTTGTGCGTGATATAACGTATTGAACGTATGGAAAAATTCCTCTTGGCTTGAATCCTTGTGTGCAAGAAATTGGACATCGTCTATTACGAGTACATCTGTGCTCCGATAATGCCTTCGAAACTCGTGTACGCTGCCTTGTTCGAGGGCTTCTATGAAATGATTGATGAATGTTTCGCAGGATATATACATTATTCGGGTGTCGGGTTTGTTAGCTAATATTTCGTGGCATATAGCTTGCAACAAGTGTGTTTTTCCCAATCCGATATCGCCGTGAATGAACAAGGGGTTATACTTTTTGCCCGGTTCGCGGGCAACAGCTGTACTCGCAGCGTGTGCAAGTTTGTTGCAAGGTCCCGAAACGAATGTGCTGAAAGTGAATTCATCATTTAGCATCAGCTCGTCGGGATATTGCATTGTAGGCTCAGGGGGCTGAGAGCAGATGAATTCGATTGTAACGAGTCTTCCCGTGATGCTCTGCGCTGTACTTATAAACGGCTCGGTACAATGGCTTAGCAGATATTTGTGTTGTTGAATTGACGGAGCAGCTATTATCATGTGTCCGCCCTCGAAGCTAACGAGCTCGAGTTGGTCGAACCAATTTCGGATAATCTCGCTGTGTTCGAGGCGCAGATGAGATAACATCTGTTCCCACAGGTCAGGCAACGCAGGGTCGTGCGAATGTTCGGAATTCTTAGCCATAATCACGCAAGCAGCTTATTTATGCGCTCTTTGAGCTGTTCCGGAGGCGTCGGTTTTTCGAGATAATCGTCAACAGGGAGAAACTCTTTGTCCTTTTCTCCTTCATACACGAAATCTCTTTTCTTTCCGATAGCTGTCATCATCAGAATAGGGATATTTGCGGTTTCCGGATTATCCTTGAGTTGTTTGGCTAAATGGAAGCCGTCCGTTTCATTTATCATCATGACGTCGAGTAGAATAAGGTCGGGTTTGTTCTGTTTAATAGCTTCCATAGCTGCTTGAGGGTCTGAAGCGTCCGAAACCTGATAGCCTTCTCCTTCAAGCACCATTTTTGTAGCCATTACATAATCAGGGTCGTCATCTACGATAAGAACCTTTTTAGCAGACATTAAACTGTTACCTCCAATCTCAAAAAGCGAAAGATTAAGTTGTAAGCTATTAACAAGCTGTTATAAATATCACAAATTGCTTTTATAGTTCACATAATATCACTGTTTTCGCTCTTTTTGTCAAGCCCTTTGCGAATTTTGCAAGATTTCATATTAGCATTCCGTGTTGGACGGCAAAGGAGTTTAGCTTTGTTCGGAGTTGTTTTCTATCATTTTCCTTATGGCTTGATATCCGGTATTTAAAATTAAGTTGTCTAAAATGACGATAGCCATATAGCTTTCAGCTACGGGCCAAATTCTTCCGACAATCGTCGGGTCGCGTCGTGTGATAGCAGCTAGCTGTTTGTTTTCGAGGGTATATTTGTCTATCGTATGTTGCGGTTTTGCGATTGTGGGTGTAGGCTTGACAGCTAATCTTGCAACAATGTCTTGTCCTGTCGATAGGCCTCCGGTAATTCCGCCCGCATTGTTCGAGTCGAAAATGACTTTTCCGTCTTCGCTGTGCATTCTGTCGTTACATTCGTAGCCTGTCATGTCTTTGACTTTAAATCCTGCACCGATTTCGACCCCTTTGACAGCTCCGATACCGAGCATTTTTCCCAGTTCAGCGTCAAGTTTATTGAATACGGGCTCTCCGAGTCCGGCCGGTACACCTGTTGCAACGACTTCGACAATTCCTCCTGCGGAGTCGCCCTGTTGAGCAATTTTGTTGCATGCGTCTGTCATTTCTTGTGCAGCGTCTATGTCGGGACAATTGAGAATGTAATGTACGTTGTATTTTTCTTTGATTTCGTCCGCGTTCATTTCTTTTTGTGTTTCGCGGATTTCGTTTATTTGTTTTTCTATTTCAGAAAGGACAGCCATTTTTTCGAGGAATCGCATGTTAGGTCTGATGCGTTGAGCGACATAGACATTTTGATAGAACGGGTCATAATCGCGTCGCATTTGCTTGTATCGTTCCGTATATTCGAAAGCCTCTTTTGAATTCGGTTCGTCGCATCTTACACCTGCGATTTCTCTGATGTAGGAGAAAACGTTTATGCCAAGTTTTCTTAGGACGTGTTTTGCAGCGGCACCTGCAGCTACAATTGTAGACGTATATCTTCCGCTGAAAATTCCGGCGCCGATAGCGTCGTCGGATGGCCCGTATTTCATGAAGGAGGCGTAAGAAGCGTGTCCCGGTCGGGGCGTTCGATTTGTATCTTGATATTGTTTGATATGTATGAAGTGTCTATCCAAGTTTGGAATCAGTACAGTGAACGGAGTTCCGTTTGTATGAAAGGCATTGCCTGCACCTTCGATTGTGTCAGCTGAATTTACGCCACAATATATGACGGGAAGGTCGGGCTCTTTTCTGGGGGAAGAGAGTTCGTCGGCACCGGGTTTTCGGAGCAACATATCGCCATACAATTCCTGTTCGGTAATGTACAGTCCGGGAGGCAGGCCTTGTATGATACAAGTAAGCCCTTCTTGATATGAGCCGCCGCTGACGGTTACTTGTAAGAATCGTCCGGTATGGCATCCTATCATAAAAATCTCCTAATAACATAAAAGCGTAAAAGTTGAACAGTTAATCTACAAATACACAAAGCTTTGTTTTTAGATGCTGTTGAGTAACAGCAGAGCTATCAAAGCGAAAATAGCTAAGCTTATTAAGTTTATCAGAAAAGCATGTTAAGGTAAAGGAAGATTTGGCATACGTTGAGCTAAGAAGGTTCGATTTTATTTATTTTGTTTTTTGATGATTTTTAGGTGTTTTTCTTATTCGGTCTATGTTGTTTCATCCATCTTTTTATCGTTTGTTCCATTTGGTCTGCATGTTGCGTTTGTTGCCAAGCTTTTATGAAATCTACGTTGTCGCTGGCTGGAGGAGTTTCGGGTTTTGCGATTAGAGTTCTCAGAGGCATCGGGACGCTATCGCCTATAACGAAGCTTTCTCCGGGTCTGAGAACCGGAAGCATGGAAATCAAGCTAGCGAATTGGTCGGAGACGATTTTGCTTACATAGAATTGGTCGTCGGGATTACTTATTCGCATAGCGATGACGTTATTGCATTGGCTTAAGACGGTAGGCGAAAGGTCTCTCGGTCGTTGCGAGACGACAACGGCGCTTACGCCATATTTTCGTCCTTCTTTTGCGACTCGTTCGATGGCGACTCTGGCAAAATTTCCCTTTTGGTTTGGCTCGGCAGGAATATAATTGTGCGCTTCTTCAAATACGAGAACAATAGGCCTTCGTACGTCGGCAGGGGTGTAAAAGTTGAAGTCGAAAATCATTCTTGTAAGGAGTCCGACGGTAAGGTCGATTATTTCGTAGGGAATGCCGCTTAGGTCTATGATAGTCAGGTTTCGTCTGGGCGTGATGTCTCCCGTGAATATTTTGAGTAGCCAGGCAATCATTTCCGACCAGTCATCTCGTTCTTCGGTAATTTGCGGAAAGATAGAGGAAAATAGTTTTGAAGTTCTGGCGTGTTCGATGGGTCGTAAAAGGAAATTGTATCGTTTGTCGTTTAATTTTTGTTCGAGTAAGTCGAGCAATCCCGTTAGAGAATGATAATAGGTAGCGTGAGGGACTTCTCCTTCTGCGTTTCCTTGATTGAATAGGACTTTTTGTGTTAGGAGTAGCTGTTCTTGTTCTTCCGGAGGTAGATTTCTCAGAGCGTTTTTTGAGAAGGCGTATCGATTTGTATTGAGCACGAATCTTGCTTGATTCATATTTTCGGCATAGAGTTTCAATTGTTCGAGGGAGAAATATATAGGTGTATCGACATTGTAGCTAGTAAGAAGGTCGAGATTTTTTGCAGCGAGTTTTTTCAATTTCATCAAAGCTTGTTTTAGAAAGCCTGTTTGGTTCGGAATCAATCTCGTGTCGGATGTGTCAACGAATAGGGTTTCCATTTCGTTATAGGTTAACAGCCAATACGGAACGATGAGGTCCGATTCGTCGATGTATGTGATGTTTTGTTTTAAGCTGCCGTCGGGGTTGCTAAAGGCTTGTCGATACTCGCCATGTAGGTCGAAGAGGATAATTTGTGTATTTTGATGTTTGATGGCTTCGGATATAATTCGGGAAACAGTCCAGCTTTTTCCGGCGCCGCTATTACCGAGAACAGCAGCGTGTTTTGTAAAGAAGTGTTGCCCCGAAAGATAGACATTGTAATCGGTGTTCATTGCAAATTGTCCGAGCAGCAGGTCTGTTGTGTTTTCAGAAGGCGAGTCCGGGGTTTTGTTGAAAATAGCGTCGAGGTCGTTTTGGTCAGCGGTTATTGCAATGTCGCCCGGTAGAGGATAGGAGTTTACTCCTCTGAGAAATTTTCCGTCGTTTATTTGTCCGAGTAGATGTACAGCGATATAGCCTGTATTGTTGTTGTCATCGAAAGTTATGGAATCGATAAGCCCGATAATCCGTCCGTGTTGTAGGGGAATGACGACGAAACTGGCTATTTGTGCAGCTCTGTTTTGTTTAGCTGATGTGAGATATTCATCGGAGAGTCTGACGCGGAGTTGATTTCCTTGTACGTCGCAGACGTAGCCGAGTTCGGTGTATGTTGTTTTGTCCGTAGCTGTTTGTTCCAAAAGTTCGGGCATGTTGTGTTCCTTATGAAAACGGATGACAAACTTTTAAGTTTCACGAATAAACGGCAATAAGCTGTTTTTTGATGTTTGCCGATATAAGCGCGCATAAACAGCTTTATAGGAATTATCGGACAGATTTAGCGGATGATTAAGTAAGTTGGCTTGTTGAAGAGAAGATTTTTATTTAACAATGTTGCTTGCATAAACGAAGTCGAGCGGTTATAGTTTCACAGTTAATAAGAAAAGTAACGAAGAAGTTGCATCGAAAGAGAAGAAGTTTTTTGATTTATAAAGGGAAGAACAGTGTCGAATAATTTTGCAGACAGATTAATTGACGGGATAAAAGCGAAAGGTGCGCCGATAGCGATAGGTCTTGACCCGTTGTACAGTAGATTGCCGGTAGCTATTCGTGAGGATAAGGAGTTTAACGACGAGTTTGACACGGAAGCGGCGATAGACGCTATATTTGAATTTTCGACAAAAGTGTTGCATATAATATCGCCTTATGTTCCAGCGGTTAAGCTTAATATAGCGTTTTTTGAGAAATATTATTCGGAAGGGATAGAGGCGTATTACAGTTTGATAGAAGAGGCGGATAATCTGGGCCTTATTGTTATAGGTGATGTTAAGCGAGCGGACATACCGAATACGAATGAGGTTTATGCGCAGGCGCATCTTGCAAATCCGGAGTTTACGGATATGGAAGATTTGTTGACCCCCGATGCTATTACGGTAAATCCGTATTTCGGAGTGGGGGCACTGAGTCCGTTTGTTAGGATATGTAGGGAGCAAGGTAAAGGATTGTTTGTTGTTGTTAGGTCGAGTAATCCGGAGGTATCGAGTGTACAGGAGATATCGGATTCGGAAGGTAGAAAGGTTTATGAGTATGTAGCTCAGCAGGTAGCGGAAATGTCGGAAGGGTCTGAGCTTTTGGGGGCGAGCGGTTACAGTAGCATAGGTGCTGTTGTAGGTGCTACGGATGAACAGGCGGCGTCTCGTTTGCGAGAATTAATGCCTAAGAGTATATTTTTGGTTCCGGGTTACGGGGCTCAGGGAGGCGGCGCCGGCGCGATACAAGCATGTTTTAAGGAAGGGTCCGGCGCAATTGTAACGGCGAGTAGGAGCGTGATATATGCGTATGAACGGGATGAGTATAAGGAGGCGTCTTCGTGGGAGCAAGCGATAGAGCAATCGGTTAAAGATATGAAAGAACAGATAATCGGTATGATAGGTTAGGTTCGAGTTTCGGCAGGTGTTTTACAAAATAAAAGCTTGTCTTTCTCGATGAATCGTGTATTCTAATAAATTAGATTGTCGTCGGTGGGCGAGGGCAGAGAGATTGGTTCGAATAAATATTTGAATTAGGAGCCAATTGTTATGATGATGTCATTTCCGCCCGATAATTTTGTGGGAAAGAAGGTAACGGTGATGGGGCTGGGTAATTTCGGGGGTCAAATAGCAGTTGTAAAATATCTTGTTTCTCAGGGAGCGAAAGTAACGGTTACGGACATTGCGCGGGCAGATAGGTTGAAGTCAGCTCTGGAGCAAATAGAGGGGCTTGATGTAACTCTGCATTTGGGCGGCCATATAGACAAGGATTTTTCCGAGGCAGACCTTGTTGTTGTGAGTCCCGCTGTTCCGAAAGATTCGCGTTATCTTAGATTAGCGGAGCAGAACGGTGTTGATATAACGAGTGAGATGAATATGTTTTTGGATAAATGTAACGGGAAAGTAGTGGGGATTACGGGTACGGTAGGAAAGTCGACGACAGTATCGATGATAGAAAGTATATTTTCCGTTGCAGCGGATGAAGAATTTTCTATGTTGGGGTATGGGAAATATTATGTTGGTGGCAATATAGGCAGGTCGTTATTGGAGGAGCTTGGACGGATACAATCGAACGATATAGTTTTGTTGGAGTTGTCGAGTTTTCAGCTTGAGGATTTTCCCGCGATAGAATATAGTCCGCAGATAGCGGTTGTAACGAATATATATCCCAATCATTTGGACAGGCATTCAACGTTTGAAGATTATGTCGAAGCGAAGGCGAATATAGCGCGTTATCAGGAGCCGGGAGATTTTTTGATAGTGCGGAATGATGATAAGAATGTGGAGGGGATTGTGGAAGTTGCTCCGGAAGAGGTGTTGCGATGGGATTTCGGGACAGGTAAGGGGGAAAATTTGCGGGTCAGGTTTTGTAAAGGTAAGGATTGTTCCGACGGGGTTGTCGAGTATTTTTCGGAGAAGGAGGACATTTGGCGTAAGTTGTTGGAAACGAAGGAATTGAAGGTTCCCGGGGAGCATAATGTATATAATTCGATGGCGGCGGCGTGTGTAGGATTGGCGTTGGGGATAAGTGTTGATAGGATAAGAGAAGGGTTGCTTAATTTCAGGGGTATGCCGGATAGGCTTGAATTAGTGGGAGATTTTGGCGGGGTTCGCTGGTATAACGACTCCAAATCGACGACGAGTCAAGCGGGTATAGTTGCATTGCAAGCATTTGCGGGAGAGAAAATAATAGCGATAGCGGGGGGATACGATAAGGAAACGGATTTGCGAGAATTTGCGTCGGAGTTGGCATCTCGTGCGGAGGTTACGTTTTGTATTGGTCAGACAGGTAAAAAGCTTGCGGAGCAGATAAGAGAGGCGGGGGGCAGAAGTGAATATGTGGAAACGTTAGAGCAAGCGGTTCGTTTAGCGGGCGAGTCGGCGGAGCAGGGAAGCGTTGTTTTGCTTTCTCCCGGGTGTGCAAGCTGGGATATGTTTGACAATTATCATCAGCGAGGAGAAAAGTTTAAGGAATATGTTAAGAAATATGCGGGGAAGGCGGTTGTTTCGGCAAGCTGATGTTTGTAAAATAAGTGTATAGAATTGTTGACACGGGAATTTTGTTATATATAATAATAAGGATACAGCGGATAGCCCGTCTGGTGATGCCTGCGGGCTATCGTAGTTTAGTCGGGAGGCGGGTGATGTAATTAGGCGTATTGCGAGCAAGAGGCGGAGAACATTGTATTAAGTGGAGAACGTAATGGCAGAAGTACTTCTGGAAAATGTGTTTAAGGTGTATCCTGGCGGCGTGGAAGCGGTTAAGGATATGAATTTGCGGATAGAGGATAAGGAGTTTTTTGTTCTTGTAGGTCCTTCGGGTTGCGGTAAAACAACGACGCTTCGAATGATAGCAGGGTTGGAGGAAATAACGAAAGGAACGGTCAAAATAGGAGATAGGGTTGTTAATAATGTTCCTCCTAAGGACAGAGATATAGCGATGGTTTTCCAGAATTATGCACTTTATCCACATATGACGGTATATAAGAATATGTCGTTCGGTTTGAGGCTTCGCAAGTATCCCAAGCAGGAAATAGATGCCCGCGTTCGCGAAGCTGCAAAAATTTTGGGGATAGAGGGGTTGTTAAACAGGCGTCCCAAACAGCTTTCCGGAGGTCAGCGTCAGCGAGTTGCGGTCGGGAGGGCGATAGTGAGGCAGCCTAAGGCGTTTTTGTTTGACGAGCCTTTGAGCAATCTTGATGCGAAACTTCGTATAGAAACGAGAGCGGAGCTTAAGAAGTTACACAGGCGTCTTCAAACGACGACGATTTATGTTACTCATGATCAGGAGGAGGCGAT
>CAZKNI010000108.1:0-2710 GCA_964554055.1 uncultured Phycisphaerae bacterium
TCGATTATAGCGGAGCCTATAACGCCAGCTTCCTTGAATGTTTCGTTGTCGAAATTAGCTTGTATATTCCTTATATCAATAAGTTTCGGAATTATAAGCCCTATTTCTTTTCCGGACGATTCGAACACAATGATAAACAACTCATCCGTTATTTCCATTGTGTCTGCAGTAATACAATCTTCGAGTTTAATCAATGGCAAAGATTTGCCGCGATACTGTAAAACCGGCTTTCCGCCAACGCTATCAATTTGTTCACGTTTAATTTTTTCTATACGGGAAATAACTCCCATTGGCACGCCGAACTGTTCGTGAGGTGCATTCGTGAACAACAGAATTGTCAAGCTATCTTTCGATGATTCAAGCTCATCTGTTGCTGCTTTTTCGATTTGTTCCGTTGTTGTATTATTAAGATTTGATTTAACAGCTATTCCGCCTATATCAAGAATTAGCGCAACAGTCCCATCACCGAGTATCGTGGCACCGGCAAAACAGTTGCACGATTTTAAATGTCGTCCGAGCGGTTTGACGACAATTTCTTCCGAATCAGGTAATCCGTCGACAATCAATCCGTAACGTAACGAGCCCGATTCAACAATGATTATAGTAATAGCTTCTTGTGATTGTGTTTCCGATTGTTCCTTTTCCAAAACTTTACTCAATCTCACAAGCGGCAACAGTGAGCCGCGAAGCTTGAGTACTTCAATATCTTTTATCTTGTGAATTTTTTCCTGAATTTCTGCCGGTTTGATTCTTACCAATTCGTCTACATTGACCTGTGGAATAGCATATTTATCGCTAGCTGCATGCACAATAAGTGCCGGAACAATCGCTAATGTGAGAGGGAGTTTTATGTCAAATGTAGTTCCCTTTCCAACTTCGGTTTCTATTTCGATAGAGCCGCCAAGCTTTTCGATATTCGTTTTAACGACGTCCATTCCGACCCCTCTGCCGCTAACATCGGTTACCTTTTCTGCTGTTGAAAATCCCGGATGAAATATCAAGTTAACAGCATCTCTGTTGTTCATTTCTTCAGCTTGTTCGGGTGTTAAAATCCCTTTTTCGATAGCTTTCTGTTTCAATTTTTCTGCGTCGATTCCTGCTCCATCGTCCTTTACTCTTATGTTGACCTTTCCGCCTTGATGTGATGCGCTAAGAAGAATCGTTCCGACGGGATTTTTCCCTTTAGCTTGTCTTTCTTCAGGCGGCTCGATTCCATGATCCATAGAATTTCGAATCATGTGTGTTAGCGGGTCGCCTATGGACTCTATAATTGTCTTATCGAGTTCGACTTCTTTACCTTCGATTATCAGCTCGCACTGTTTGCCTAATTTATTTGCCATATCACGTATGAGCCTTGGGAATTTATTAAATACGTTAGATACCGGTTGAAGTCTTGTTTGCATTATTGCTTCTTGTAACTCGCTTGTAACTTGGTCTATCTTAGCGGTAATAGTTTCCAGATTTCTCATATCATTTGTGTGTGCTATTTGTAATAGCTGATTTCTACCGAGTACAAGTTCTCCAGCAAGAGTCATAAGAGTATCCAGTAAGGTTACGTGTACACGTACGGATGTTTCTTGTGTGTGAGAAGTTTTGGTCGGCTTGGATGTTTTATTTTCTTCTTTCTTGTTTTTAGACGGAGCTGCTGCACTTGAAGTGTTATCTGACTTTGCAGATTTTTTCGATGCTTCGGTGGAGTTCGACTCCGAAATATTCTGCTGTTGTTTATCGTTATTTGCGTTTTCAGCTTTAACGTTGTCATCTTTGTCGTCTTTTTGCTCTGTTGCTGCGGGGGTTTCTGCGTTTCCGCTGTATCCCCAATCAGTTTGCTCAGGTGTCGCGAGAAGATAAATATGCTCTTTGGCAACATTAATTTTTTCCGCTAATTCTTCCAGGGATAGCTTGGAAGCGAATAATATCCGAAACGGAAGATTTTCGGGTAGCTCTATTTCCAAGCTGTTTAGTCCTGCTGTTCCTATGTAGCTGTCGATTATCTCTCCGACATCGTATAGCTTTTTTAGGAAATCGACGGGAGTGAGACCCTGTTCTTGTATTTCGCCTATCAGATCAGCTTCAATTATGTAAATGTTATTTCCCTGCTTCTGACGTGTGACAAGATCACGTTGCTGTATCATCATAAATGCCAAGTCACCGTTGGGAAGCTCTATGTCAATCTCACGATCGGGTATTGTTTCCGTGTTTTCTTCTGCGGGTTGTTCCGAATTATCCTCTTCCGAAAGAGCGTTCTTGAGCAATGTTATATATGTGGAGATATCCGTATCGTTGGATTCTTCTATATTATTTATCATTTCTCTAAGTGCATCAGCACTCTGTAACAATGCATCTATGATTTTCGAGTTAGGAACAAGTTCGTCATTGCGGATAAGATTCAAGATGTTTTCCATTTCGTGTGCCAAAGTACCGATATTTTGCAAGCCTAAGAATCCGCTTGAGCCTTTAATAGAATGAATGCATCTGAAGACGGTATTTACCAATTCATGGTCGATTTCCGCTCCAGCTTCTTCAATAGCGAGCAAATCGTTTTCTATATTTGCAAGTCCTTCATTTGCTTCTTCTATAAAAGACTCTATAAGTGCATCATTTTCTGCTGACATATCTCTTTACTCCGGCAAAATAGGTAAACAAACTTTTTGCTGTTATACATGTGCCTCTTGTGGGCTACATACGGTAAAATGCTGATCAAGTCTTA
>CAZKNI010000109.1:0-4954 GCA_964554055.1 uncultured Phycisphaerae bacterium
AATAGGCCCGCTAAATCCGGCAAGTCTCCTATCTGAAGGACTCCGGGAACGAAGTTGCAAATGCAATGATTCATGGCGAGGATGCTGTCAAGCCAAGAACAAAAATATCCGCTTATAACAGCTGACTTTATTCTCGTATCAACACAGGTGCTGAAAAAGGTATGCATGCCTCCTCCGGAAATCCCCATAGCTCCTATACGATTAGCGTCTATTTCCGGAAGTTCGACGAGATAATCAAGTAAACGCTTAGCTTCGAATACGCGAAATCCGACAGCAGAGCTACCTAACATCATCGCCCATGTTGAAAGAAAATGGCAGGGTGTTGATTGATTTACAAATCTGGTATCGAGGTTTGATTGATTGGGAATGTGTTCTCCAAAACCGGCAATTTCCGGAGCTGCCACTATAAATCCGTGCTTGACTAATTCGATGGCAAAATCTTTGTGATAGCCAGACGGGACGAAACGTTCTTGTCCGTCTTCCCAAAGCCCTACAATATCTTTTACGCCATAACCGTGCCCGTGAAAAGCTAATACGAGCGGCAATTTACCTGAAAAATGTTTAGGAATTAGAAGATAAAACGGAAGAGCTTTATCTTGAGCTGTTTGAATGAGTATTTTTTTTCGCACAAAATCTTGTCTGTCAACCTGTTCGATAATTTCCGGTGAAGGGGGAACTTTCGGAAGATTCTGAAAACCTAAAATTTCGTTAAGTTTGGGACGAACCGATTTTTGCCAGTTTTCAGCGGCATCAAGACTTGTTGCGTTGAACGGATATTTAGGCGGATTGGATTTATAATATTGTTTTAGAAATTTAGCTAAATCGATTTGCGGATATTCTTTTATATCGAGTATTTTTGTTGTCATGTTACTGTTTTCCTTTTGTATTTATTTATGCGTTTTTGCCTTTTTGCAAGAAATTGCTTTGAGGTAACTTTTATAGTCGTAATTTGGGCTTCGATGCGGAACATGGCATCTTCGGCAATGCCACGAACGAGTAATCAAGCTAATTTTCTTTTGGCGTTTCGACATTTTTTCTGCATTCTTTAAGTGAGTTCGGATGTCAATTTTATGGCAGCTTTGGCATCCAACGTTTTTGAGTTCGGGTGTGATTTTAGGGTCGGAAAATCCGTTTGGCGAACGAAAACCTGTTGTATGGCATGCCCAGCAATTCGGGTCGTCGTCGCGATGTTCTTTGACGAGCGTTGCAAATGCATGTGCATGAGCTGTCCGCTTCCAAAAATCGAATATTGACTTATGACATTTTGCGCATGTTTCGGAAGAAACATATTTGAATTTTACGGGTTGTGTTGTAGAAGCTTGTTCGTATTGCGAATATATTCTGCTAAGCATTTCCTGGCGAGCAGCGTATTTGTATGCATCGTAGATTTCAAGAAAAGCTGATTCTCGTAAAATGTTTTTTTCGATTGGAACAAGCCCTGCTTGTTTGACATGTAAATATTTATTTAAATCGATGGCTGCTATTCCGATTCGTCTATCGTTTTTCCATGAAATTAATAGAGGCGGATTGCTGTCGAGAAAGATATTTTTAGTTATTTCAGATGATTGAACGCTTTTTCTTGTCCATTGATGTCCGCCGTTGTCTATCCATAAATCAATGCCGTCGAGTTGATATTTGAGGATTTCTCTGTCGCCGGGGCCTAAATGTGAAAGAAGGATAATAAAATCGCATTGTCTTTTTAATACAGTTGTAATTTGTTTGATAGCTATTGCCGGTTTTTTGTACTCGATACGTTTGCGTATTGTCATAGGTAAAATCGCAAGCCAACGCTGAGCGAGGACGGAAATGATGGCGATTTTTCTGCCGGCACGTTTTATTATTCGAAATTTCGGCAAAACGTTATTTATTGCAAGTTGCTCAGCTTTGTTATTAGCTTGGATTTGCAGATTGCTCGAGATAAACGGAAGATTGTATTTTTGTGCCAATTGGACGAAATCTTCTATTCCAAGACGAATATCGCCTTCACCCAAAGCTATTGCGTCATACTTTAATCGCTGATATGCCTGTGCAAGAAATTCAAATTGTACTCTCGAACCGCCGACAGAGATATCACCGGTATCGAGTAAAATCGTGTTGCGATTTAGCACTCTAATCTTATCGATAATTGTTGCTCTTCGCGATAATCCTCCCTGATATACTCCGCCGCAGCCACAAGGCTCGAAGTTGCCGCGAGTTGAACCGGTAAAGAGTAAAGCAATTTTCGCCTTTCCGGTCTGCTCGATAAGTTCGTCTTGTTGAGCTTGCTGAATTTGAATAAATTGAAATTCCTGTTCTCGCGAGCAGCTGAATGAAGACACAATAACATTTGCAAAAAAAATAAACGAAGCTATAAGTGCGCATGCGATTGTAATTTTGATTTTGTGTTTCTTGAAATTCATATCAAATCCAAATAAAGTTTTATATTCCGAGACTTTCTTTTGTAAATATTGCGTCAAATTCGAACCCTGCATTATTAATATTTTCTCTTGCCCCTTCGAGCCTGTCAATAACAGCAATAATTTTCTTTATTTTGGCGCCTGCTTCGGTTAAGGAATTGGCAGCTTCTATTACTTGTCCGCCTGTTGTGGCAATGTCTTCGACGAGTAAAATTGTTTTGCCTTTTGGGTCTGTTCCTTCAAATTCTTTTCCCGTACCGTAATCCTTTTTTTTATTGCGGATTATTACAAAAGGCAGATTGCTTTCAAGTGAGACAGCAGCTGCTAACGGTACGCCTCCTAATTCAGCTCCTCCTATGAGTTCAATAGATTCATCGAGATATTGGCAAAATCGCTTAGCTAATTCGCGTAAAATATCAGGCTGAGTTTCGAACAAATATTTATCGAGATAATAATTACTCGTTTTCCCGCTGCGAAGAATGAAATGTCCTTCGAGATATGCGACTTGTTTAATTCTTTGTGCTAATTCGTCCATATTGTTATACTCTCCCGATTAAATTTATATTTAAACGTTAACCTGTCCGATGAGTTTTAGCGCTTTCCTATATTTTCTTCGCACGGGTGTTACGTATTCAGCTAAAAATTCATCGACCTGTTCCGGTGCCCTGCCAATAAATCTTTTGGGATTTAATAATTTGTCTATATTGATATTTGCAAAATTCTTATCTCCTTTGAGTCTTTGAATCAAATCATTTTCTCTGCCAAATTTCTTTACTTGCTCAGCTGCTGCGAGCGAATGTTTGCGTATAAGTTCATGCAATTTTTGTCTGTCGCCCCCCGCCTTTACGCCAGCCATCAAGATTTCTTCGGTTGCCATAAACGGCAATTCCGCTTCTATATGTTTTGCAATTACATTTTTGTTGACGACAAGCCCGTCAACGATATTCAAAATGAGATTGGCGATGCCGTCAGCTGCCAAAAATGCTTCTGCGATTACGATTCGCCTATTGGAAGAATCATCAAGAGTCCTTTCAAGCCATTGTTCCGCGTGCGTTTGCAATGCTGATTGCGTCAGGCTTATTAAAAATCTCGACAGCCCTGTTGTACGTTCCGAACGCATCGGATTACGTTTGTATGCCATTGCTGACGAGCCAACCTGCTTTTTTCCGAAAGGCTCTTCAATTTCTTTTAATCCTGCGAGCAATCTGATGTCATTTGCAAATTTATGTGCGCTTGCTGCAAAGTTGGCAAGTGTAAAAATGATTTCGCTATCTATTTTTCGAGTATATGTTTGTCCTGTTACGGGCACGATTTGTTTAAAGCCCATTTTTTGAGCTATCATTTTTTCGAGTTTGACAACTTTTTTATGATTGCCGTTAAACAAAGCAAGAAAGCTTGCTTGTGTTCCGGTTGTTCCTTTAATAGAACGAAACGGCAGATTGTCCGTAAATGATTGAAGAGCTTGAAGGTCTCTGTAAAAATCGTATGTCCATAAAGTTGCTCGTTTGCCTACTGTTACGAGTTGAGCGGGCTGATAATGTGTAAATCCAAGAGCGGGAAGACTCCGATGTTTTTTTGCAAATTTTCCGAGCCTGTCGATTATGTTTGCAAGATAATCGCACATAAGTCTGCCAGCTTGGCGCATTATTATCAATTCGGAATTATCGGTAACAAAGCAGCTTGTTGCCCCTAAGTGAATAATCGCTCGGGCGGCAGGTGCAGCATCGGCAAATGTGTGAATATGCGCCATAACATCATGTCGTAGCTGCGATTCGTATTTTTGTGCTTTGTCAAAATCAATATTATCGAGATTTTCTTTCATTTGTCGGATAGCTTCATCCGATATGTCGAGTCCGAGGGATTGTTGTGCCTCTGCCAGTGCCAGCCATAATCGCCGCCAAGTTGAAAATTTATTTTGAGCGGAAAATAATTCTTGCATTTTCTCCGACGCATTTCGTTGAGCCAACGGGCTTACATATTTTAAATGTTCATCTGATTTAGCCATACATAACTCCGTAAAAGAATCTTTTCGGAACTTTGATATTTTAATACGGATAACATGAATTTGCCGTGTCTTTAATAATACGAATCATTTTAGCTTATTTCATTGTAACCTATAAACAATATATATTATTCTTTTTTGAATTTCAGATAAAATGTTTTCCTTAGAAAATTTGTTAATACGATATGAATTGGAAGTTTTTCATCTCTTTATGTAGAATATATAGAATAAGTCTGAGGAGACGAAAAAATGTCTAATGAATCAAAAATAACGATTAAGAAAATATGCGATAAGATAGCGAACGGTCAACGTATATCGATGTTATCGCTTTATGATTATCCGTTTGCATATTTAGCTCAACAAGCTGGCATAGATTCGATAATTGTGGGCGATTCCGCAGCTATGATTATTTACGGTCAGCAGGATACGCTTGAAGCTACGATGGAGATGATGATTTCTCATACACAAGCTGTCAGGCGAGGGGCACCGGATGTATATTTAATAGCAGATATGCCTTATATGAGTTATCAAGCGAGTATTGAAGAAGCTATTCATA
>CAZKNI010000110.1:0-4676 GCA_964554055.1 uncultured Phycisphaerae bacterium
CCGGTATCATCTTTTCCGGCATTGTCTTAATCGTACCGTATGTTCCTATTTTTTTACCGTCAAAATAAAAAGTTACCGTATCGCTACGCCTCTCCAAACGGTCAACAGTTCCTTTCTTCCATTCGAGTCGGAACTTATACCATTTACCCGCTTCAAGAGCAGACGTCGCCGCTTTCGCTATCGTCTTGCAACAGCCGTCTTTCGCCGTTCTCAGAAAAAAATGATTATTCCCGTCATTATTAAGCCAAACGACATTTTTTGCCCAAGGATTTCGGCTCATAAATCCCATATAATAATATATACCTTTTTCAAAATTTCCGAAGCGAGCTTCGAATTCCAATGTAGCGTAGCAATATTTCGATTTTGATGTAACTCGAACCGTACCGCTTGTCAGTCGTTTCAACAGCAATGTTTTGCCACCTTCCAATACCTGCGCCGAATTCGAAAATTTCCAATTCCGAGCATCAAACATAACATAAGAAACTTTCGAAACATTTCCCTTATGCACCCTATCAGCTAAGATACACTTTCCTCCTTGCAAAAACATACAAATTGAAATTAAAACAATAAACGACAAGTTATTAGCAAATTTCATATCGAACAACTTCATAATTACAACCTCTAATAGTAGGAAAATGATTTTGAGATAAAATATAAAAACTGAAAATAACGGAAAATGGCATATTGAAATTAAAATCGGCATATTGAGCTTTATGCTGCTATATGCTATTGCGACCAATCTTTATCCCTTTTCCAGATATACACATCAAAATCATGATGAAATTTACCGTGACATTGTCCGACAGGCAATGTTTCCGTATGTCCGTCAACGAAAGTAACATTGATTTTCCTGCCGGCATCATGCCCGACAACTTGCATTTTAGTCCAGCCATAGGGGTCGGGTTCTCCCGTATCGACATAATCGGGCCAAAACATAGGCTCCCAATAAGTAAGGCCATAATCTCCTTTTCGCGGATACGTTCCCGAGCCTTCCGCTTTATTATCGCAATACATTCCGGTTGCATCGGGCTGAGTTACTTCACTTGCTCTAATCCATTCTTTACCGTATTTTCGTGTTGACTCACCCGGAAGTGAAGCGGCGCTGCCCAGATTGAGATAATTATACGCATAACTAAGAAGCACTTTATCGCTACTTGTAGGACACGCTTGTATAAAATACGAAATATCATTTAGGCATCTTGTTTTCATTAAAGCACTTAAAGGCGTTCCAAAACTGTCATCCCAGTCCGTTACTTCAGGCTGACCCGGGGTTGCTCCCCAAAACGGGTCTGTTCGCGCCCAATGATACCCTTCGTCTCTCCATTCAATAAATATCGGCATAAATCCGTCTGACATATCGATATACATAACCGTCGATATTCCGAGCTGTCTCAAATTGGAAGCACAAGTAATTTTTCTCGCTTGTTCGCGTGCTGTTGAAAGAGCAGGCAAGAGAATCGCTACCAAAACCGCAATTATCGCAACGACAACCAAAAGTTCGATTAAAGTAAAACCGTGTTTGTTTTTGATAAAAATTGGAAATTCGGATTTGTTATCCGATAAGGCAAACTTTGTTAACTTCGACGACATAAACATAAAACATTTCCTTTTTAAGAATTATATTTATATTTTGCGTATAAGACTCGCGCAATTCTAAGCTGAATTTCCTATGTTAAGCCTACACGGACATAAAATAGGGCCTTTTCTCCAATTTTCGTTTTCTATTTGCTCATTTAACATTATTACCGCTTCTCGTATGATACTTTCGAATGGCAGAACTGCTGATGTCAATCTCAGACTCGATAGGCGCAAGTTTTCCTGCCCGCCAATCGTTGCAACGCCAACGTCTTCCGGAATCTTAAATCCCATCTTCCATAATGCTTCTATCGCTGAAATAGCTGAACAATCGTTAAACGCTATAATTGCAGTAGGCCTATCATGTTTCGACTGATTCATCAAAGCATAAGTTTCATCATATCCGCTATTATATTCCGTAGCACACTCTACATATAATCTGTCATCCGCAATTAAGCCGTGTTTTTCCAAAGCATCCTTATATCCTTTATATCGCAAACTCGTCTCTTTTTGCCATCCTATAAATCCTATACGCTTATGTCCCTTTCCAATCAAATATTCCGTTAATTTTACAGTAGCGTTATAATCATCAACTCCAACAAATTATTCCTTTAAATCTTCAAATTCACGGTCGATTAATACAAAAGCCATGCCCATTTCCGCTAATCTTCGATAGATACTCGAATCCGTCCGTTCTCCGCAGGCACGAACAATCAATCCGTCAACCCTTTTTTCTCTCATTAATCGTATTTCTCGTTCTTCTTTAATCGTATCATCGAGATGCTGGCAAATAATGGAATTGTATCCGTTTGTATTAAATAGCTGTTCTATTCCGCTTGCAATTTTTGCAAAATAACTGACATCGAGTTTGGGAACGATTATTCCTATTGAAAAGCTTTTGCCCTGGACCATTGCCTTGGCTATGGAATTAGGATGATAATCATAGAGTTCCATTATGCGATTGACATGTTCCAGAGTTTTTTTGTTTACAAGTTCTTTAGCGTGCAGGCAATTATAGATTGTTGTCATGCTCACGCCCGCCAATTCCGCTAGCTGTCGCTGAGTGATTTTTCCCACCAAATCGGGACGTGCGATTTTGTCTTTCGGCAATTTCGGCAGCTCTTTATTATTTGCATTTTTGGTCAAAACAATTTTAGACATTTTTGCATTCTTTTCTTGTTAAATTAGCTTAATAAAGTCAATTCTTAATTTGATAACGTATTCAATGATAATCTTGATATCAGTTAAAGTCAAGGAAAAATTTCATAAAATGTTTGATTTGAACTCAAATTTTTTTCTGTAAATTTCCTCAATAATCCTGCTAAAATACACTTGGATATTTCAGTTTCCAGAATATAACATCTTTGTTTATAAGCTGTTATCTTTTTAGGCAAAATAGCTTTAACAAAATGAGTAACTTAAAATTCAGCAAAAATATAATTTTTGCCAAAAACATATTGACAGGCATAATGGCTTTTGTTATAATTTGTGTACGTATTCAAAAAGTGTTTTAAATAGGCTGTTAAAATTTAAGGAAATTCGATATTTTGGAAAGGAGAAAACAATGAAAACACAAAAAACTTTGACAGTTGGAGTTGTAATCGTTTTAGCTATTTATGCAGGCATCGCTCAGGCAACGTGGCTGGGAGAAGGAGAATACACCGATACAGCAAACACATCTGCACTGTATCATCTGAATCAGTCAAGCGGAACAACTGTTATCGACGACAACAGTTCCGGAAGGACAGCACATAATGGCACCCTGGAAAACGGCCCTACTTGGACGACCGCGGGTCGATTCGGAAATGGACTTGACTTTACGTACAACAGTAACGACCGCCTGAATATGGGCAATATAATTCACAGTCCAAGCTACACAATAGAGTTTTACTTCAAGTGGGAATACAGGTACACAAGTGAACCGGGATATCTTTTTAATGCAGATGGCCTCTGTTGGGCGAGAACCAATCTGATTACCCATGACCCAGGTCCAGCTACGGCAAAGGTAACTTTCGGGGTGCGTGACGGCAGCGGACACTGGCTTGAGATTAATGGCGGCGACACTTATAGTCTTGATAGTAACTGGCATCATCTTGCTTTTGTACGCGAGTATATTAGCAGCACTAACACAACGAATACTTATTATTACCTTGATGGTGAGTTAGCAGCTAGCCAGAGCCATGCCGGAGGGTACTGGAGTCAGGACAGCGATTTGCTTCTGGGATACACTATTGGCGGAACATTTGATGAAATTCGATTTACTCCGGAAGCACTCGATACGTTTGGAGTTCCCGAGCCTGCTACTGTTGCAATATTGGGTATAGGCGGATTGCTGCTACGTCGTAGATAAAATCACAATATAAGGCTAATGTATACCGTCGAATAAAGAGATAGAGATAGGGTGTATTAAATACGTCCTATCTCTCTTTATTCTTTGTTGTGAATTGTGTATATCGTTTCCTATTCGCAGGCACAGCCTGAAGAGATTGTGGATTGCAGATTGCGGCGCCGACGGTCCCGACGGGATGCCTTCGGTACGTCCCTTCGGGAATTGTTGATTGAGATGAGAAAAGAGATTGATGATTGTTGATTGAAGATTGATGATTGACAGGCATAGAAGAGATTGCCGCGCTCCGCTTTCGACTTCGCTCGCAATGACGCAGGCACAGCCTGTTTTTGCTCGCGGCGAGAGACGATGCGACGGCAAAAATTGTTCTTCGCGATGCATAAATTAGATTGCCGCGTCGTCAGACCCTAAAATTCAAATATTAAAATCGTTTGCCCTAATATGAAACATTTTTAGATTTTAGGGTCTGACTCCTCGCAATGACGAAGTGAGCGATGTTCGGTTTTAGGGCTTGACAGGCCCGGAAGAATTGTCGATTATGGATTGCGGCGCCGACGGTCCCGACGGGATGCCTTCGGTACGTCCCTTCGGGAATTGTTGATTGAGAAGAGAAGAGATTGATGATTGTTGATTGAAGATTGATGATTGACAGGCACAGAAGAGATTGATGATTGAAGATTGAGGATTGACAGGCACAGCCTGTTTTTGCTCGCGAGGAGAGATGCTGAGACAGCAAGAATTGTTTTTCTCGCAA
>CAZKNI010000111.1:0-7768 GCA_964554055.1 uncultured Phycisphaerae bacterium
GAATCAGCTTATCTTGTAGAAGCTGGAAACATCGAGCAATTAGCTGACGCTATTTATGCAATTGCAAATAATGATTCTCTTGGCAAAATATTAGCTAACAATGCCAAAAAAAATGTAGAAGAAAAATATACATGGGACAAACACGTTAAAAATATTCTAAATAAGCTTAATGAGGTAACGAACAGGTGATAAAATATTATCTGAAAAAAATGGCTTCGATGCCACCCAAAATCGTTATCAAAAAAATTTACAGAAAAATTCGCACGCCAATTTATGACATTCTTTCCGAATATAAAGATATATTATTCGATACTCATATAAAATCGAATCAACCCATAATACATACGTCTTATATCCCTATTTCTTCTCTCGACATAAAAAAAATCAATAAAAAAACAGCTGAATATCTTGCTGATATGTATTTGGCGCATCGCTTTGACCTGCTCGGAACAGGCTGGATAACAAACAGCTATAATAGCAAGCCTATAGGCCTGGAAAATTTCAAATACAACATGAACGTCAAATTCAATATTAAAGAAAATTTGCTTCCTGCTCATTATAAAAAAGCTCAACAGATATACAGTCTAACGGATAAAGATTACAGTCCTATCGATTGGCAGAAAGATTACAAAAGCGGCTATCGATGGAATCAGAAAAACTGGTATAAACGCCAACGCGACGGCATCGCAAAAGGAGCTGACATTAAAATCCCCTGGGAACTGGCTCGGCTACAACATCTGCCACAATTAGCTATCTTCGCTATAATTCTGCCGCGAAAAAAAAACAAATTCATTCGGGAATTTCGCAATCAAATACTCGATTTCATTGCCAACAATCCGCCCAAAATAGGGGTAAACTGGACATGTACAATGGACATTGGAATACGTTCCGCTAATATGCTTATTGCGTACGACCTTTTTACTCAGCTTGACGATTTCGGCATATTAGATAAAAATTTCAAACAAATATTTGCAAATAGCATATATGAACACAGCCATCATATAATACACAATCTCGAATATGACGAGTATCTAACATCAAATCATTATCTTGCGGATATCACAGGTTTGCTATTTTGCTGCTCTTATCTCAACCCAAACAATAGAATAATCCGATGGCTCGATTTTGCTGTTTCGGAACTCATTAACGAAATCGACAAACAATTCAATAACGACGGCAGCAACTTTGAAGCTTCCACAAGCTATCACAGATTAAGTGGCGAGCTAGCAATATATTCGATAGCACTAATTTTAAGCTTACCGAAAGAAACAATTATCAAACTCAAAAAAAGCAAGGCAATATTATCTCGAAACAATACAATCTCTTTGCCCGATTGGCTAATCGAACGATTATTCAAAATCGGGCGTTTCACTGCTGACATAACAAAGCCAAACGATAATATTCCACAAATAGGAGATAACGATAGCGGACGCTTATTCAGATTCTCGCCAAATGGCCATTTTCTCTCTGCTGCCCAAGCTGAACGAAAATATCATAATTTAAACGCATATACTCAACACATCTGTAGCGAAGACGAATTATTCTGGGATGAGAATATCATCAATCATCATACATTTATTGCAAACTTTGCAGGAATATTCGATTATCCCACATTCGAACGCTCAGCTGACATGTTTCCGTTCGAAAAAAGTATAATTCAAACTCTCGCAAAGGGCGTAAAATTCCCCATATTGCAAAACACATACAAAACACCTGTTATACATAATATAAATGTCCCGAATACAATATTCAAATTTCGTAAAGAAATGATATTTGAATTTCCGAATAATAATCTAATTGCAGACCTTAATTTCATAAGTTATCCGGATTTCGGTCTATACATTTTTAAAAGTAAATCTTTATATCTGTGTATCATGGCTGGTGGCATAGGCCAAAACGGTAATGGCGGACATGCTCATAACGATAAACTCTCATTCGAGTTAAACATCGCCGGAAAAGACATTATCATCGACGCAGGCTGTTATTTATATACATCTCTCATTGAAAAACGCAACGAATTTCGAAGCGTACATTCTCACAACGTAGCCATCGTGGACGAACAAGAACAATGCCATTGGCACCCTACAAATAAAGGCTGGTTCTCGATGATAAACGAAATCGATTGCAAAGTAATTTCCGTTACAACAAATGAAATTGAGTTTTATGCACAATACAGAGACATTCGCCAAAAGAGACGCTTCATTATCGACAAACATCAACTCACAATTATCGATTTTGCAAATAAGCCTTTCCGTCAAAACATCGCACGTAAATTTTCGCCAGGCTATGGCAAGCTAATAACAAAAAACTTTTCTATATAAAATTAAATTATTATCAAACGAAAATTGCATCTAAAGATACAAATATTCATCGAAAAATAGCAAAAATTCCGAGCACAACGTTATTGTGAGAAATGTTTCTCTTTTCCGAATCTATCGACAGCGAACAGTTAAATTATAGCTTAGACATCTCAATACAGTTAAGAAAGCGTGCGATATTATCTTTGGAAATATCGGCAGGAGTAATGGAAACAGCAGCAGCTGTCGCAACGGCAAGCGCATAGGCAAAGCTATCATATAAAGTGTAATTTTTTGTTATCCCTGTAAGAAATCCCGCTAACATTGCATCGCCACAGCCAACAGTATTTTTGACCTCATTGGAATCAATGCGAACCTTGCCCCTTAAAAGCTCCTGCTTGGAAATCAGCCAAGCCCCCTCAGCTCCCGCTGTAACAATAGCAACGGATACGAATTCTTCAATTATATTCCTGAACTCTATTACTCGTTCGGGAGAATCAATTTTTGTTTCGAGCATTTCCGATAATTCTTCTATATTTGGCTTAATTAGCCAAGGCTTCATGGGTTTGCACGCCCGAAGAACATAACCTGCGCTATCGACACAAACTTTTGCGCCGTTCATTTGGCATATTTGGACAAGCTCGACAAAATTCATCTCATCCATTCCAACAGGTAATGAGCCACTAAAAATTACGATTGTCTCTTCACGACAAACAAGAGCAAGTTTCTTTTTCAATCTGTTAAGGTCTGCTTTTGTAACTTCAAAGCCCCTATCGCGAATATGAGTTTCTATTTTATTGACCGGATCTACGAGAGTGATATTTTCACGTGTATTCCCTTCAACGGCAAAGAGCTGACAGGAAAGATATTTACTTTTTAGGCTTGCTTCGAAATATTTCTGCTGACTTCTGCCCACAAATCCTAAAAGCATAGAAGGAACTTCAAGAGTGGATAATACTCTTGCCAGATTGACAGCTTTTCCTGCTGCACGTCTGAATAGCTGTCTGCCCGGAATATGTGCGCCTATTTTGAAGTTTGGAACCTCTATGCCACGATCTATCGCGGGATTCAAAGCTACCGATATTATTTTTGTCGATTCTAACATAATAGCTAAAATTATAGTTATGCTGCTCGGAAATTCAATTCTTAAAACGAATTACAACAAAGATAATCAATTATTCAACATTTAATAGTTTTATTTTTTATAGCATCCCAATAAAATACACTTTTGCATTTAGAAAAAGGAAGCTTAATATGAAAATCAATTTTGCTGTTATTGGCTGCGGAATGCTTGCCCGCTCTCAGCACATTCCTAATATTGCTAACTCGGAAAAAACCGTTTTACATACCTGCTGCGATTTGTCGGACGAAGCCCTTGCGGAATGTAAAGATAAATACGGTGCATTGAAAATAACGAAAGATTATAAGCAAGCAATCAATGACCCTCAAATACAGGCAATCTGCATTGCAACAACGGAAAAATTACGTGTGCCTCTCATCGAAGAAGCTGCAAAAGCAGGAAAAGCTGTCTATTGCGAAAAGCCAATCGCACAAACATTAGAACAAGTCTATTACATCCAAAAAATTGTACACGAATCGGGAATCCCATTTTGCGTTGGACATAACCGCAGAAGCAGCCCTGCAATGATAGATGCACATCGCATTTTTAGAACACACATGGAAAATCCCAAACCGTGTCCGTGGAGATATGACAGGGAAGGTCCGGACGTAAGACCTAAACTCGACTGCGACGGAACAGCTGGCATGTCCGTAAGGATAAATGATGACTGGTACAGCTGGAAAGCATGGGGATTCAACAAAGAACATGCGCCACACGGACCTTTGCTTTTCGAAATGACTCATTTTACCGATTTATGCAACTGGTTCCTCGCTGCTGAACCCGAAGAAGTTGTCGCACTCGAATCCGGAATGCTGAATCACGGCATTATTATACGATATAAAACAGGTGAAGTGGCAACGATTTTGATGTGTGCCAACGGAACATTCGGATATCCCAAAGAATTGTATGAAATGTTTGGCAATGGAGGAGCTGTTATCGTTGATCATATGCTCGAGGTACGAACAGCTGGAATAGCGGATGTTGAGCCTATAACTAAATATCCAATGCTAAAAGATAGACATCCAAACGTCGGAACGGAAGGAGGATTGTACGGCTGGCTGGCTAAAAAACGAGCAGCATGTCAAGAAGCAGCGGAAAAAGGAGACCCGACATTACAATTTACAGCTGAACCTGATAAAGGGCACGCACACGCTATTAATAGATTTGTTGATGAAATTCAGGGGAAAGGGCCTGTTGTGTGCAGCGTCGATGATGCTGTATTGGCAACAAGAGTAGCTTTCGCTGCAATAAAATCTGTTCATGAAAAACGTATTGTCCAAATGGCTGAAATCTGATAAAATTTATAACAGCTAAACTAAATTGCGAAAAGCGCAAAGGCCCTGTAAGGTAAATTTTGCTATATATAAGCGTTTGCCATATCATCATCTCAATAGCTACAAAGCAAGAGCATGAAAACAAGAATAGCTTCAATATCAATTTTCTTTTTTATCGTTATTTCGCTAATCGAGCCGACAATAACACATGCAACTGATTTAGCAACAGCAATATACATTCAAAAGCAAGGTAATCATCTGTTAGAATCAAATTATGCCTCTGTAGCCAAATTAGATATTCCTTTCAGTGCAGAAGGAACACCTAATAAAGCCTACTCGCACGGGGAGCCTACGAATAAAGAGCAATATATGCTTGAGCTTATTAATAGAGCCCGTGCTAATCCACTTGAGGAAATAAAACGAATACTCTCAGCTAACAGTCCTGATGTAAATTCAGCAATTGATACATATAACATATCGATAACCGAACTCGTTGCTGAATTTGCCAGCTATTCTCCTATGCCTCCATTAGCATTTAATCCGGAATTAATGTCAGCTGCTCACAAACACGCAAGAGATATGGCTGACAACGATTTTCAAGGGCATATAGGTTCGGACGGGTCAACATTAAAACAACGACTTAAACAGGCAGGATACGAATATAAAGCTGCTGGCGAAAATGTCTTTGCCTATGCACAATCGGTCGAGCACGGGCATTCAGCTTTTTTAATCGATTGGGGCGTTGACGACCTTGGCCATCGAAAGAACGAACTCGGACTCATCGACGGAAGCGATTTTAGAGAAATAGGCATTGCAATTGTTGCTGAAAATGCTCCCGGAACATCTGTCGGGCCACTCGTAATAGCTGAAAATTTCGGTAGAAGTTATAGCGGCGTTGTCTTTATTACAGGCGTCGTATATCGCGATAATAACAATAACAATTTTTATGATTCCGGAGAAGGTCTGTCCAATGTAAAAGTTATTCCTAATCACGGAACATATTATGCGATAACGTCAGAGTCAGGCGGATACGCTATTCCGGTAATTGTCGATTCCGGAAAATATGATTTGCATATTGAACGTTCCGATTTGCCGGAATTACATTCCGCTATAAACGTCTCTCAGCAAAATGTAAAAGCGGATTTCATACTCGGCAATCCGGAATTAGGCACAATTCAAGGACAAATTGTTGATAAAAATACAAATCAACCTTTATCGGGTATTGTCGTAACACTTAAGCCAATAAATACGGAATTTACAACAACAAATGACGGAACTTTTATTTTCTCCGACCTGCCAGCTGCTAATTATATTCTGACGGCACAGCTGACTGAATATAAATTCGAGCCTAACGATTTCGGAATTTCACTTGCTTCGGGACAAAACGTAAAAATCAAGTTACAAGCGGAAAAATTAAATATTCCGCAAGCGGAAAATGTAGAAAATAATGTGCCAATAGCGGGCGCTTGTTCAGCTCCCGCTGTTATACTGATATTCATTTTATTATCTTTTTGCAAAATGCTTTCCGTAAGGGAAAATCAATGACAAACATAAAAGCATATTTAATTAAACATGATTGCAACGAAATCACGGTAAGTCCCGAGGAGCTTAGACTGTTAATATTGAATGACATATTAAAAAAAACATCAAATATTTTCGAAATTTCCGGAAATAATCGCATTTCATTACAACAAACAATACATCATAAGCTCAACAGTTCGGGGGGGCTAATTTTATGGTATCGCTCGCAGCAAGACGCTACAAATGCCTATACCGAAATTCTTCAATTAGCAGCGAGTAACCTGCCTCCCGTCTCATGCGAAATAGAATTAGCTTATCTGTCGGGGCTGGAAATGAGCTATTGCCTTGCAATGCGGAGTCTATCTATTTTTGAGAACATTATTGAAGATTGGCTTAAGCAGCTTAGCTATAAGAATGTAGAAGAAGAAATCGAACAAGGCATTATGGTTTTTGATTATTACACAGAACATGCTGAGATTATTCAATCGGCATCTTTTACGAGCAATTCAGCTCCTCGTAAAATAGAAAAACTAAAAATTCAACTCTCATAATCATATTTTTGTGCGAACTGTCATTATATTATGAAGCTGAAAAAAGAATTAGGCTTTTGGGATGTGTTTTGCATATCAGCAGGTGCAATGATAAGCTCGGGAATATTTATCCTGCCCGGTATCGCATTTGCCAAAACAGGTTCATCGGTATGCATTTCCTACCTTCTTGCAGGAATTCTCGCTTTAATAGGCATATTAAGTACAATCGAGCTATCAACTGCAATGCCAAAAGCTGGCGGAGATTATTTTTTCATAGGCAGAAGCTTAGGGCCATTAATTGGCAGCATATCCGGCATATTCAGTTGGCTAGCTTTGTCTCTTAAAAGCGCATTCGCGATTTTTGGCATAAGCGAAATTATTTTTTTGTTAACCGGAATCGATATTAAAATTTCATCCGCTATCATTTGCACATTGTTTATAATCCTCAATATCACGGGTGTAAAAGAAAGCGCTCGTTTTCAAATTGTTCTCGTAAGCGGGCTATTTCTACTGATGACTTTATATATCATCTTCGGCTTGCCTAAAATCAATATAGAACACTTTACACCTTTTACGCCAAAAGGAATAAATGCGATTTTCGCCACAACAGGTTTTATCTTCGTCTCGTTTGGCGGATTACTAAAAGTTGCAAGTATGGCGGAAGAAATCAAAAATCCCGCAAAAAATATTCCTTTAGGTATTATTACGTCATTGCTATGTGTAACATTGTTTTATACATTAATGCTTGTCGTTACAACCGGAGTTTTACAATCAGATGAATTTAAAAGCTCTCTTACGCCAATTGCATTAGCAGCAAAAAAAATTACGGGTAATCCGGGATATATCGCTATCTCGATAGCAGCAGCTTTAGCTTTTGTTACAACCGCAAATGCAGGAATAATGTCAGCTTCTCGCTATCCGCTTGCATTAAGTAAAGACAAACTCCTTCCCGAAGCAATCGGAAAAATAAGCCTTCGATTTAATACGCCTATAATCTCGCTTGTGATTACCGGATTGCTAATAGAA
>CAZKNI010000112.1:0-7142 GCA_964554055.1 uncultured Phycisphaerae bacterium
TTGGGTTTTAACATTATTTTTTCTTGTGTTTTTTCTTTTTTGTTTTTGTTAATTAAATCGAATAGCTTTTCAGCTGTAAAATATCCCAAATAATGTTTGGGCTGGGATATCGTTGTCAACGGCACATCGAGCATTTCGCAAAAATCCATATCGTCGAACCCTATCAAAGCAATATCGTCGGGAACTCTAAGGCCTAACTCGGTAGCAGCTAATTTCACTCCGAGGGCAAGATGGTCGGAAAATGTAAATATTGCAGTAGGACGATTCTTATTGCTTAAGAGTTCTTTAGCTGATTGATAGGCTGAGTGTGTTTGTGCATCGGTATATCGAATATATTCTTCGTGAACTTCAAGATTATTTTCTCTCATTGTATCGAGGTAGCCAGCTTTACGTATTTCTGCTATCGGGTCGTCTTTTTTTCCCGCTACGTGGGCGATTTTTGTATGTCCTAATTTGACAAAATGCTCGACTGCTAACCTTGCACCGTAATAATGGTCGACGGATACACAGGGAATCCCGTTTATATCCAAACCGTAAACAACAAAGACAAGAGGTATTTTTGCCTCATAGCACAAGTTTGCTATCAATTCCTTATTAGGATTGTCAATAGCTGGATATATGATTATTCCGTCAACTTTTTTATTGCGAAATACATCGAGATATTGCTTTTCCTTTTGGCTGCTGTAATGAGACGTTTGAACGATGATGTTATAATTTTCTTCGTCTGCTTTATCTTCTATTCCCTGCAAGATATGTGCATAAAACGATATGGGAAGAGTAGGAAGAATAACTCCTATCAATGTTGTTTTTTGATTTCTCAAGCCTCTTGCGATTATATTAGGTTGATATCCTAATTCTTTTGTTACTTTAAATATTTTTTCTTTTGTCTTTTCTGATATTTTAATCGGATTTGGTTTTTTATTGAGAACTCTGGATACCGTTGATTCTCTAACTCCGACAGCTCGCGCAATGTCTTTTATGGTAACAGCCAAGTTTGTTTACTCCTTTTTTGTTCGCTCTAAAGACTCCTGAAAATATGATTTCAGAGCATCTGCAATGATGCAGAAAAGTGTATTTTGCAGGAGTCATGTTTACTTTATCTATACAGCAAACGTTTATCAGTAATCGTTTGCTGTATGCTAATATAACACAAAAATTTTAAAAAATCAACGTTTTTTGCTTAAAGCAAGAATTTTATGAGTATTTGTCGGGGATTTTTATACGATTTCTTGCTATGTAGGCGCATTGGATATTTGTTGAAGACGGTTTTTTCGTGAAAGCGGGGTGTCTGTTTTATATTTTTGTATTTTTGCTTGACAAAAATTGGTTAAACGTCTAAACTACTTATGTTAGACGTATAAGCAAGGTAATCGATGTTGAAGAGTAAACGTTGGGGATTACGGTAATTATGGTATCTATCAAAGACATTGCGGAAAAAGCGGGAGTTTCCGATGCAGCGGTATCAATGGCACTTAGAAATCATCCGAGAATAAGCGAGGAACGACGAAACGAGATTAAAAAAATTGCTAATCAAATGGGATATAGCCCAAATCTTCTCGCTCGAGGATTAGTAAAAGGAAAAACCCATACGGTTGGGTTATTGATGAGTTCCTATCAGCTGGAAACAGGTGCTACAAAAGTTGTCGTTCTCGATAAGCTCGCCAGTAGCGCGGGATATAAATTGTTTGTCTCATATACAAAAGGCGAACTCGAGCGTACGGTAGAATCCGCTAATGAGCTTATATCGAGAGGTGTGGACGGACTTTTAATATATGGAAGTGATGTGAATAAATCGTCCGAACAAATAAAAGAGATGTTATCTTTTAAGGTTCCTGTTGTATTTTTTGATTTGGAGATGGAGTTTCCTTGCAGGCAGGTCGTTCAAGACAAAGCCGCTGGAGTTATGCAAGCGGTAAATCATCTTTATCAGCTTGGACATAGAGAAATTCGCATGCTTTTTGCATACTGGGAAAATTGGCGTAAAGCAAGCCGTTTTCAGGGATTTGTTAATATGATGAAAAAGCTCGGATATGTCAATCCGCAAGAGAGAATCCATTTAATCCCTTGTTCCTCTAAAATTAGCGAAGACGGTAAAACTATCTATGACTATAAGGGTATTATGGACAATATAAAGCATTTTTTAGAATCTCATTCGGAATGTACAGCTGTCGTTTGCGGAAACGATGTAGTTGCTATGAATGTATTAAATGTTGCCGGAAAAATAGGGTTGAAAGTGCCGGATGATTTGTCTGTTGTAGGGTTTGATAACATTTATGCATCCGAATTTGCGATGCCTCCTTTGACTACAATTTCTCAACCTGTGAAAAAAATAGTGTCATCAGCTTGGCGAATGTTATTAGACAGTATGGAAAACAAGAAAAATGAGCCTGAAAAAGTTATCGTTCCATCGGAGCTTATAATTCGTGAGTCAACCGGAAAGGCAAAGGATAAGGATAAATTTTAATAAGAAAATTGTAAAATATCATTTGGAGGCTGATGTTATGGATAAGAGCGATAAATCCTTCACTTTAATTGAGCTTTTGGTTGTTGTTGCAATAATAGCTGTCTTGGTCGCGCTATTATTGCCTGCTCTCAATGCCGCTCGTGAGTCAGCTCGGCGAGCAGTTTGTCTCGCTAATATGCGCACTGTGGGGCAGGGACTAACAATGTACACAGAAGAATATAACGGTTGGCTGCCTGCAAGAAGTGATTGGTGGAGTGAGTTGATTTATTACCTGATTTACGACCCTTCAAAACACAGAACCGGATGGGGCAATCTATTTGTTATATATGGGTGTAAATATATAAATTCATCAAGGGTTCTGTCCTGCCCATCATATCCGTATATCAACGAACTTGAAAACAGTGTCAGGGAACACGATAACGGAGCAACGTCTATGTTATGGTCCAGTGGATATTGGTATCTTCAGGATGCTTATTCTTGGGACACAATTCCCACCGGTCGCATATCCAAGTGGGCTCATATTCCGGGGGATTCTTATCTCTGGTGGTATCATCAGGATAGCGTTACCGGTTATCCTGTTGTCGTTGATTATTGCTTCGGACGATATGGTGCCGTTCAAGGATTTTTTCACGGGGATACCGGATTAAATGCCCTGTTCGGCGACGGTCATGCCAAATGGTTCGGAACAAGTAAATTGTATGAAATCATCCTTGACGACGTGGAAAACGGAGACGGAGATTATGGTTTGCAGGGTCCGAGACATGTTTGGTGGGCAATAGACGATATGGAATAGATTATTTGTTTGTTTTGGTCATAGGAAAAGTTGTAATTGTAAGAAGGAGTTGTAATATGCTTTATAACATTCGGATTGTGGTTGGTTTGCTTATTCTTTTGGCTTCCTGCCGGGCTTATTCCGATTCTAAAGTTATCCCGCCTGATAAGCAGAAGATAGCGGAGGTCCTTGCAGGAAAAGTAAAGGTTGCAAAAGCTTGTTGGTGGGGGTTTAACCCGGAAGATTCAACAGACCAGCTTCAGTCCGCTATTAACTCGGGTGTACCTGAGTTAATAGTTGATAAGATGTCTTCACCGTGGATTGTAAAGCCGATAAAACTTATAAGCAATCAGACGATAAGATTTGAGAAGGGGGTTGTGATATTAGCGAAACGAGGCGAGTTTAAGGGCAGAGGTGATTCGTTATTTACCGCTAAGAACTGTAAAAATCTTACGCTTATAGGGTATGGTGCTACGTTTAAGATGTGGCGAACGGATTATGATAATCCTAAGCTATACAGACATGGTGAATGGCGGATGTGTTTGGAACTCGATGGGTGCAGAAATGTCAATATCTATGGCTTGACCTTGACACAAAGCGGCGGTGATGGGATTTATCTGGGAACGGGCGATGGCCCCAATAAAAATATCCATATCAAAGATGTCATTTGTGATAAAAATTATCGGCAGGGTATCAGTGTCATTAACGCGGAAAATCTGCTTATTGAAAATTGCATATTGAGCAATACAAAAGGAACCGCTCCCGAAGCTGGCATCGATTTCGAACCTAATCGTCCGGATGAACGGATAGCAAACTGTGTTATGCGAAATTGTACAATTGAAAATAATGCAGGTGACGGGATAGATATCTATCTGGTGCCTCTAAAATTTACATCCGCAGATATATCTTTACAATTCGAGAATTGTCAGGTTATAGGAAACACAAATTCCGTAAGGGCGGTTTTGGGTGGAACGCAAGCTACCTGTCCGAAAGGAAAAATCGAATTCAATAATTGCGTTTTTAGTCAGCCATACGCTTCCGGAATAGTCGTTTCCAAGCCTGCTACACCGGTTAAGTGCCGATTTGTCAACTGTTCAATAGTTAATTCGGGTCTTAAATATCCTACATCTATAAGCCCGATTGTTTTTCAGAGTTCCCGTTATGCAGATATGCCCGTTGGTGGTGTGGAGTTTGTGGATTGTATAATTGAGACATCAAAAAGTATAAATCCGATGCAATTTGTTGACCAGGGAGCTGTCGGATTAAAAGATATTACCGGCACTCTTATTATCAAGAAGGGTAATATTAAGAAAAAACTTACGCTTACAGAGAAGCTTTTAAGTAAATGGATGCCTATAAAGTCGTCATTTAAAAGCATTTCTTATCTACGGATAGATAAGGCTAAACTCAAACCGCTTATCAACTCCGGTAATGGAGTAAGGTATAATTTTGGTTTTGCGCGGATTCGTTCATTTGGTCAATTCCTTTTATATGCAAACAAAGACGAAAAAGTTAGATTTACTGTTGAGTATTTTCAGGTAGGCAGGTACACAGGTGATTTTGCATCTGTAGTGATAACTGATGTAAACGGGAAGGAAGTTCATCGTGCAAAAGTGCCATTTAAAAAACGGTCAGCGGTTACTTTCCAATCGCTGAAAACGGGTATTTATATCATCGCTATAGAATCTTTTCAGAATGGTTTTCGTATATTGGATTCTACCTGTCCTATAGTTTTGCTATGTCCTGCAAATCTTATCCAAGCTGGCGGTGATTATTATTTTTGGGTTCCTGCAGGCACGAAGGAATTCGCTGTTCGTATAGGGGGCGGCGATAATGTACTTGAGATGATTCGTGCTAAGCTGATAAATCCGGAGGGTGAGCTCGTCGATGAAATTGATAATTTGGCAGCTGCTTATCAATTCGATATTACTTTGAAGGGGAAACATACGGGGCAGATTTGGTGTTTACGGTTGCAAAGGCCTACAAATAAAGCGTGGGAAGACCATTTTGTTAATCTGCTTGGAGTTCCACCTTTGCTCGCTCCTTCAAAACAAGCTTTGCTTGTGATAGGTGAATAGCCCGATTGTCTATTCGCTCTAATGTTGTACTCATTGAAACGGGTTTTACTTATATTGGCTTAATAATGCTGTGATGCTATAACGCTTTTTATTAGATGGCAGCAGTTTCCTGCCCCGCATTTCTCATATATTTTAAAGGTAGCTGATTTTTAGGTGTAAATGGCGGAAATGTTGCTCCTGCTTTTTGCAGCATCTCGTTTTTTTGAAATTCAAATGTTTGCCGGTTACGCTCTTGCTTACTAAAAGCTTTTCTATTTGGCTGAGGAATTTCCCGTAAATCTTCGTTGCTTAATTTCTTTATTTACTCCCGCAGATTATCCGTGTTAAATAGGATGTATGAAGTTTGTTTCGTTTACAATGAATGACGGGTATGAAATATCCGCTCGCTATTGGCAGAATACAAGCGAAGACGGGGTATTATATATTCACGGTATCCAATCTCATGGCTTATGGTTTGAAACGTCTGCTTCTTTGCTTGCGGATGCGGGGTTTTCCGTTTTTCTGCCTGATAGACGAGGCAGCGGACTCAATAAACAGTTGCGGGGTGATGTGAGTCATTTTTCGCGGTGGATATATGACCTGCAAGAGTTGATTGCGCAGATGCGTAGCAAATATGGAATGAAGCGTATTCACATATTAGCTGTCAGCTGGGGGGGAAAACTTGCATTGTCGTTAGCTGGCTTATTACCTGAACAGATTTCAAGTATGTCTCTTGTCGCTCCGGGAATATTTCCAAAGGTCGATGTTGCATTGTCCGATAAAATCGCAGTTGCCGGTGCTCTTTTGAGTAATCCTAAGAAGAAGTTTCCTATTCCTCTCGATGACCCGAAATTGTTTACGGACAATCCTCAGCGTCAAAAGTTTATTATGTGCGATGCACTGAAACTTACGGACGTTTCCGCTCGTTTTTTATATCAGTCGCGAAAGCTTGACGCTTTCATCCGACGAAGAATATTTCATTTGCAGTTTCCTATGAAATTGTTTCTTGCAGGCAGAGACAGAATAATCGATAATTGTGAAACAATAAAATTTTATCGCGGCATTAGGACAATGCGGGCAAAGACGCTCGTTTTTTATCCGTCAGCTGCCCATACGCTTGAATTCGAAGATGATAATACAAAGTTTTTGAATGACTTGAGAGATTGGATGTTGTTATGTACAAACGTATAATTTCCGGAGTATTAATACTTTTTTTGATTGGCTGTTCCGGTCAGAAATTTATTTTTAAAAGTAAATTGCCGCCTCGCAAGGCATATACGATAAAGACTCAAGACGGCTGGCGGCTTAACATTTGGCATTATCCTCCTGGGCAGAATGAGAAGAAAGTTAGCCCGATAATATTGTGTCACGGTTTGAGCCATAACAGTAGCTTTTGGGATTTGACAGACAAGACATCGCTTGCCAAATATCTTCAATCGGAGGGGTTTGATGTTTGGTCAGTTGATTTGCGCGGTGCCGGAAATTCTACAAAACCCGCTATATCTCAATTAAAACAGCTTTTCCGTTTGGATATATCAGCTCTTTCTCCCGAGGCGTTAGCTGACATTCCGAGCGATTTGCAGAAATTTAATTGGACGGTTGATGACCATATAAATTATGACGTTCCGGCAATTATCGATTTTGTTTTGCAACATACAGGAGCTAACAAGGTTAACTGGATTGGGCACAGCATGGGTTCGATGATAATGTTTGGATATCTGGGAACTCATAGCCAAGAAAAAATCGATACGTTTGTTGCTGTTTCTGGGCCTATGTATTTGCTTCATCCCGCAAATGACGTATATGAGATGATGGCGAAACAAGCGGATTTTGTTAAAATCGGAAATTT
>CAZKNI010000113.1:0-4320 GCA_964554055.1 uncultured Phycisphaerae bacterium
AAAGTCGTCGATTTGATAGGGGACTTGGCATTACTTGGCAGAAGAGTGCAGGGAAGAATCGTTTGCTATAAGTCCGGGCATTCACTTAATCAGGCTCTTGTCAAGAAATTCGCAACTCAGATTCGCAGAGAAGAACTTAACAGAAAGATAACAGCTAAACCGGTGATGGACATTAAGCAAATTCAGCGCATTCTTCCGCACAGATATCCGTTTTTGCTTGTAGATAAGGTTATAGAGCTCGAAGGCGATAAGCGTGCTGTTGGAATAAAAAACGTAACGATAAATGAACCGTTTTTTCAGGGCCATTATCCTCAACAGCCTATAATGCCCGGAGTTTTGATTGTCGAAGCGTTAGCTCAGTTGGCGGGATTGCTCTTAAGCCAGAAATTGGAGCACACAGGAAAGCTTGCTGTCCTGCTGAGTATGGATAAAGTCAAAATGCGACGTCCTGTAATTCCCGGCGATCAGTTGATTTTGGAAGCGAATACCGTGCGGGTTAAGCAGCGCACGGGGCATGTTAGATGTGTTGCTCGTGTTGGCGATTCGGTTGCTGTCGAAGCGACGATAAAATTTATGCTCGTCGATTCGGATAACAGATAACGAATTGGCAGAATAGGAAAAAGGGTAAAAGGATATAAATTTGAGATTGAGATTCAATTATGGTGCAAATAGGACAAAACAGTTATATAGACCCTAAAGCTCAATTGGCTGATGATGTAATTATAGGCCCCAATTGTTACATAGGCCCGGATGTGATTATTGATGTTGGGTGTAAGCTACATAATAACGTAACGATTACGGGAAGGACATTTGTCGGCAAAAACAATGAATTTTATCAGAATTCCGTAATAGGAACAGACCCACAAGACCTAAAATTCAAAGGCGGAGAGACCGAACTTATTATCGGCTCGAATAACATTTTTCGTGAAAACGTTACGGTGCATCGTGGCACCGAATTAGGTGGCGGAAAAACCGTAATAGGAAATGGAAATTTATTTATGGCTGGCGTGCATGTTGCACATGATTGTGAAATAACGCAAGGTGTTATAATTGCTAATAATGCCCTGATTGCCGGACATGTTAAACTGGAACAATCAACAGTTATAGGTGGCGGCGCCGGCATACATCATTTTGTAACGGTTGGCAAGCACGCTATGGTTGGCGGTCTTACTCGAGTTGTTACCGATGTTCCGCCTTTTATGATTTTCGAGGGGCATCCTGCTGCTGTGAGAGGAGTTAATATTATAGGGCTTTCACGGAGCGGATTTACTCCCGAAGAAATCGAAAATATCAAACAAGCTTATCGTAAATTATTTAAAGGGCAAACTTTGCGGGTTGCCTTAAAAGAACTGCAAAATGCTGATAATGTAGATGTGCATGTGCAATATCTTATAGAATTTATTAAGCGAAGCTTTAAAGGCAAATATGGCAGATATCTTGAAACGGTGCGAACTGACAGGCCCGAAGATATTAAAAAACTTATCGACGAGGAAACGATAAAATAAAACGGATAAACAATGGAAAGTTACGCATGAGCAAACAAACATTGAAATCAGCTGTTATAGGTGCGGGACACATGGGAAAACATCATTGCCGCATCTATTCCGAGTTGCCCGATACGGAATTGGTTGCTATTGTCGATAGAGATTTGGAAAAAGCTCGTCAATTTGCTCGACAATATAACTCTCGAGCTGTTGATGACGTAAATGAAATAATAAATGAAGTTGATGTTGCATCAATTGCTGTTCCGACGGTTCATCACCTTGATATTGCACAAATGCTGATAGAAAAAGGAAAAGCTGTTCTTATTGAAAAGCCCCTTGCTTCAAACTCACAAGAAGCTAACAAGATTCTTGAGCTTGCTCATAAACACAATGTTATAGTTCAAGTAGGGCACACGGAACGATTCAATCCTGTTGTTCAATCGCTAACTCGATTGAATGTTAAGCCTCGGTTTATTGAGACACATCGAATTAGCCCGTTTACTTTTCGCTCTGCCGATATAGGCGTTGTGTTTGATATGATGATACACGATATTGACATTGTTCTCAGCTTAACGCGACAGAAGATTGTGCAAGTTGATGCTGTAGGCGTTGCTGTGCTCGGAGAAAACGAAGATATTGCAAATGCACGCATTACCTTTGAAGACGGTTGCGTAGCAAATCTGACAGCTTCGCGGTTAGCATTAAAGACGGAGCGAAAAATACGCGTCTTTTCGCCACAGGCGTATATAAGCCTTGATTATCAAAAAAAATCCGGGATTGCGATAAAGAAAGACGCAAATCTCGACATTATTAACATTGCTCGCGACAAAGGCATAGAAAATCTTGCTCAGCTTGCGGGTTCCGATTATGCCAATCTCGTGAAAGTTGAGCCGTTGATGATAACAGATGAAGAGCCGTTAAAGGCTGAAATTATTGATTTCATAACAGCTGTGCGAAAAAACGTTCAGCCGCAAGTTCCCGTTGCCGAAGGAGTAATAGCTGTTGAAACAGCGGAAAAAATTGTTGAAGCTATCGGCAGACACAATTGGCAACTTTAATAGTGAATGAGTTTATGAGCTATAATAGCTGATAGCGTAGCTATGAATTTACAATAAAATCGTAAAATAATTCTATGGAAATTGCAAATAATTTTGTTTATGCTATTATTTTGTATTAACGTTAATACAAAACATCAATATAACGGCATTATTGTTTAATTTTAAAAGGAGAAATTACAATGCCTTTGAGAATCGGAATCGTTGGAGCTGAGAATTCACACACAGCTGCTATCGCAAAAATCTTAAATGTTGACAAAGCGTGTGGAAAAGCCCGTGTCGTAGCTGTCTGGGGAGAGACAAAAAAATTTGCAGAAGACGCTGCTAAACAAGGAGAAATTCCGACAATCGTCAAAAAGCCCGAAGATATGATTGGAATGATAGACGCTGTTGTCGTCGATCATCGACATCCCAAATATCATGTTCCCGCAACGATGCCGTTTATCGAAGCGGGAATCCCTGCTTTTGTTGATAAACCTTTTAGCTATCGTGTTAAAGAGGGCTGGAATCTCATTCAGCTTGCTCGCAAGAAAAAAGTTCCTCTTACATCGTTTTCTATTTTGCCCGAGCAGGAATCGTTCAAAAAAGATTTGTGCAAACAAGTGAAGGCTGCCGGTCAAATTACGTATATAGAGTCCGAAGGGCCTTGCGATATAAAATCAAAGTATGGCGGAATCTTTTTTTATGGCATACATCAAATCGGGGAAATACTCGCTGCTTTCGGTGGCGGAATCGACAGTGTACAGGTAATTAAAGCTTCAGGGAAAAATCCGAATGCTGTTGCAATTTTACGATATCGGAATGGCGGGCCTATCGTTTCGATGGGATGTATTAAGGAAGGTGTTGTCAAGTTTGTTTTTCGTGCTTGTGGCTCAAAGGGACAGGTGCATTACGAATATAAGCCCGATGCCAGTCCGTATCTTGCGGGGACGAAAAAATTTGTAAAAATGTTTCGAACAGGCATCGAACCTTACACACCTGCGGAAATTCTTGAACCTGTTGCTGTTCTCGAAGCTTTGGAAAAATCGGTAAAGACCGGCAAGTTGACAAAAGTTCCTAAGCTGCCCTGCTGATATTATTTTGTCATAACAATCAAACGAGTTGGCTATTTTCAATGCTTAATGCGGAAAATTGCACAATGCAATTTTCCGCATTATTATAATCGCATTTAATATTCCGATTGCTTGATGAGCGTGAAGACAAGCTTTCCTTGCGGACGAAAACGAGTTACACTCGTCATTGCGAGGAGTCAGGCCCTAAAATCTAAAAACGTTTCATATTAGGGCAAACGATTTTATGAATTTTAGAGTCTGACGACGAAGCAATCTCATTTTCTTATGTTGCGTGAAAAGCGATTTTGTTTACATTTCGATTCTCGTAAAAACGATTTGCAATATCGCATTTTTTGTTAGCCAAAATAGCTCAGCTATTTTACGTTTGCACGTTACGCGGGACACGCTGCTCACGCAGCGCGAGAATCCCGCAAGGGGCGCGGAGAACGATTTTCATCGTCGCATCATCCCTCGCCGCGAGCATAAACAGGCTATGCCTGTCAATCATCAATCTGCAATCTAAAATCCTCAATCTCTTCTTTCTCTTCCGGGCCTGTCAAGCCCTAAAACCGAAAATTTAGCGTTTCAAAACAAAAGCCTTAATCCTGAAAATTTCAGCTTTCCGAAACAAACGCTTAATCTTGAAGTTTTAGGGCTTGGCAATCTCGTCGTCCGTATATGTATTTGCACTGATTTTGTCATAAGCTTTAAAATATTTTCTGACTCATC
>CAZKNI010000114.1:0-2981 GCA_964554055.1 uncultured Phycisphaerae bacterium
ACAAGACGATTGAAATTGCAGATGTCGAAAAAGGGTATGGCACGAGCGGAATATTGTATCCCGACCCGCTTGAAATGACGAACGTAGCGAGAGTGTCAGAAGAATATAGTTCCGGACAATTTAATACAACGTTTGTTGTGAGCGTATATGTGCCTGAAAGTGTTTCCGCAGGAATATATGATTCGTTCGCAAAATTGATCATAAATGATAAGATAATACTTACAAAGTCTATTGTGCTTGAAGTTTTTGATTTTGTCCTGCCTAAAAGGACGCATACTCGAACAGCTCTTTTTTCAAAGGCAACCGGCAGCTTTGAATTGCAAAAAAGGCTTATCAATTTGTTTGCGGATTATCGTATAGCTGTTCCTGCATTTTCAAAGGATATGTGCGGAGTATTAAGGAAAGGTAAATTTTCAGAGCAGTCGTACAAAGAAATATTAGGTGAGGAAATGCAAAGGGAATTTGTCAGGCTTGCCAAATTGTTGAACTCTCGCGGACTTGATGTTTGTGGGGTAATGCCGTGGGCGGATACGTATCGGATGTATCGCGGAGATGACAAGGGACGTGAGGGAATAATTCGATTTTGGCGGGTGTATTATGAAATATTGAAGAGATATAAGTGGGATAATCAGGCATATGCGAGATTGCCCGATGAGCTTGGAGTTAATCAGCTTAAAAATGTTAAGGCGATAGCAGATTTATTTAGGAGGTGTGCTCCGAGTGTAAAAATAATGATTACGTCAACGGGTACAACGAATCCCGAAGAATTGGGTCGAGTTGTAGGCTTGGCTGATATATGGACGCCCGGCTTAACATGGGCTCGTAAAAGAACGCTTGCTTTTTTTCAATCGCGAGCACGAGCTGGCGATAAGATTTGGCCTTATATTCACGATTCTTTATATCATATTAATGATGTCGCGGCGGGGAGGATGTTTTTTTGGTTGTTGCAAAAATGGGGGTTTGACGGCTGTACTTATTGGTGTTTGGGGCCAAGAGGAAAATATAAGCCCGCTTGGTTCGGAGTAATTCGAAGAGATACGGTTTGGTCGGGAGACGGAGAATTATTGTATCCCGGGAATATAAAATCCGATTGGGGCAGAGAAGGAGGCTCAGAGTTGTCCGGGGAGTATTGGATTGCTTTTCGATTGCATCGTATAAGGGACGGGATAGAAGATAGAGAATATTTTTGGATGATGAATAATTTGGCTGATAAATTGAAAGAAAATGGAAAATTAACAAAGGATATTGCAGCACGCATTGACAAGCTGAATATGATGCCTTATAAAGCAACTTTTGGAATGGGGAATTTTATTCATAAACCTGAGATGATAAATCGGATTAGAAAAGAAATTGCAAATGTGATTGTAGAAATTCAAGAAAGACAAACAAATGAAAGAGATGATTCAAGCTGGAGCGGATTGGCTGATTTTGGCTCAGACTCAAGATGAAAAGCAGGGACAAGATGCTAATAATATCGGCTATACTTATAGGTCGTTTGTAGGGGCGATTCGCAATGAGTATAAGTCAAGCGGCTGTAAATGGGCGTATTATGGGATACATTGGCATTCAATGCAAGCGGCAATTGCTTTGTTGGGAGTATATAAATTGATGGGAACTCGTAAATATTATGAAGGAGCTGTTCGTGCGGGTGAATTTCTTATAGCTCAACAAATCAAAGAAGGTGAAGATGCAGGGTTGATTATAACGGAGGGTAAACAAGGTGATGAGATGATACATAGCGTTGCAGCGTTGGCAGAATCTTTGCCGGGATTGTATTATCTTTATGAGGTTACAGGGGAAGAACGTTGGAAAGAATCTTTGATAGGTGCAGCTGATTGGATTGCACGAAAATCATATATAAATTGCGAGGGTCGATATAAAGATATTTATGATTATCGAAGGGGGCGATTTATTACGGATGAAAAGATTGTGGGGGCATCGCCTATTAGGCCTTTAATAGATGAAGGAGGAATGTTGTTGGCTTATAAGGTCAGCGGTAAAGAACGATTTAGAGAAGTTTTTTTCGGATTGGCGAATAGATTGCTGAAAGATGAAAATCCTCCCGGTAATTGGATTTCTTATACGCCTAATAGTAAAAGTATCGGTTTTATTCATGCTCGTCATGCTTGGTGGTGGGGCTATCCGATGGCAGATGCTTTTGAAGAGACTCAAGAAGAGAAATATTTTGAGTGTTTTAAGCGTGCGTGCGATTGGTATGTTTGGGCACAAAATGTTGACGGGGGAATGCATTATTCGACGTATATAGATAGGAATAAGATGAGTTTCGGTTTGTGTAGCTCAGCAGTAGGATGTGCGCTTATTATGTGGAAAAGGTATAAGGAAATGACAGGTGAGAATAGATATGACGAGCCGGCTAATAAGGGAATTGAGTATTTGAGAAAGGTTCAGCTATTGGATGTAGAAGATGGAAATTTACGGGGAGCATTTTTTGAGAGTATAGGGCCTAATAATAACAGTGATAGGCTTGAAATTTATCTTCGCGACTTGGCGAGTATATTTGCAATTCGCGGATTGTTGAGCTGGATGGAGTAAGCTTGCTATGACACATCGTCAGAGAGCAAAAATAGCACTTACCGGCGATTTATGTTGATATGATGATGTTTTACGATTTGAATTAAAGTAAAAGGGGTGATATTGTTAGATTTGCATGTACATACAAGATATTCCGCAGATGCGCAGGGTGAAGCTGAAGATTATATTGCCAGAGCGCTCGAGTTGGGACTTTCTGGAGTTTCCTTTACGGAACATCAAAACATTTCGTCTTCACGGAAAGGAATCGAATTGGCTAAGAATGCGGGATTATATTATATCGTCGGAGCGGAATTTTGTGCTCCTTATCGAAATGAAAATTTTCAAACAGATTTGCATATTTTGGTTTACGGGTTTGATATTGATAATGTATATTTGGGAGAATATCTGTCAGCTGTTCGTGAGCAGGAACGGCAATATCTCGATGTTTT
>CAZKNI010000115.1:0-7349 GCA_964554055.1 uncultured Phycisphaerae bacterium
CGGCTCATCATAAGTTTTATTTGGGCGATATGGATTGGGATTTGTCCCGGAGGACGTTTTGGGTGATGCTGATATTGGGGATATACGGGTGGCTTAACGAATATAGCTCGAATCAAAATGTTGTCCAGCGTTATCTTGCCGCTTCCTCCGATAGAGAAGCTAAGAAGGCGACCTTATTGTGTGCCATTTCGAGCGTTCCGACATGGACATTGTTTTTCTTTATAGGGACGTGCTTGTTTGTTTATTATAAGATATTTCCGGATGCGAGCGTATCGCAGATGGAAGCGGATCAGGTATTTCCTCATTTTATTCTTACCCGTATTCCCGCAGGCATAGCGGGTTTTATCATAGCAGCTGTTCTGGCAGCGGCAATGTCTTCTCTCGACTCGAGTATAAATGCGGTTGCCACGATATCCGTTGTGGATTTGTTCAAACGTTACGCTAAGCGCAAACGTAACGATGATTATTATCTGAAATTGGCGAGAATACTCTCAACAATAGCAGCAGGTTTTATGATAATAGGTGCGATTGTTTTCAATTATCTTCCGAAAGAGTCAATGGTCGATTTGGGCATAATAATAACGGCATTATTCGGGGGATGTGTATGTGGCTTTTTCCTGTTAGGCTTTTTTACGACGCGTGTCGATTACTCTTCGGTTATGATATCGCTTGTGTTTACGATATTGTTTAATGTGTATTTGGTGCTCAATAGTTTTGGCTGGCTTCCATCTTCCTTGCGTATTAACATATATTCGTATTGGGTCAATATTCTTGTGAACTCGGCGTTTATGATATTGGCGTATATAATAAGCGTGTTACGTGGCGTAAATAATCGCAATCTTTCCGGTCTTACGATATGGACGATAAACAGAGCCGGATAGATAATATAATGTGAATATTTTATTTATTATTGTTATTGTGAATAAGTGGAGCGAAAAGAAATCGAATGCATGCATCAATGAATAGCGAGAAAATCTATAAAGGTGTTTGGCCTGTACTGGTTACGCCGTTTAAGGAAAACGGAGAGATAGATTATAGATGTTATATTGAGCTTCTGGACTGGTATATATCGTCCGGCGTTTCCGGCATATTTTCGGTTTGCGGTTCTAGCGAGATGTTCGAGCTGGTCGAGGAAGAGCGTCTTTCTTTGGCTCGGCTGGCGGTGGAGCGTTGCAAGGGAAAAGTTCCTGTCGTAGCGACAGGTTCTTTCGGAAAGGATATTGAGTCTCATAGAGTATTTTGTCATAAGCTTGCAGATGTCGGTGTGGATTCGGTTATTCTCTTGTTGCCGGATTTTTGTAGAAATGAGTCGGAAACGTTAGATTATCTTTTGGGAATGTCCGAGTCTTTGCCTTGCGATGTAGGCGTTTATGAGTGTCCCGGTATGGGTATAGGTCGCTTGTCTCCGGAATCGGTTAAGCTATTGGCAGAAACGAATCGATTTGGTCCGTATAAGGAGACGAGTTGCGACGTATCTACGATATCCGAGAAGGTTCGCGCGTGTTCAGGTACTCGTCTGTCGATATTGCAGGCTAATACTCCTTTTATGGTCGAAGCGTTGGAAGTAGGTGCGTCGGGTTTGATGGGAATATCGGTGAATGTTGTTCCTTCGTTAGCTGTTGATGTGTATAGGGACTTTACCGCTGGCGGTTCCGTTGATTCGAGCCATCAGCTGTTGTGTCTTGCCGATGCACTTTTGAGGTTGTGTTATCCTGTTAGCGCCAAGATTATGTTGAGTCAGCTTGGATTTGATATAAATGTGAAAACGCGAGTCAAGCATTGCAATGTCTCAAAAGAGCTTAGAAAGTTGATTGAAGTCGGGTTTGGGTATCTGATGAAAAATATGTCATCTGATTTTGCCATTTCTCATGATAATCTTTGATAATCGGTCAATAGAATGAATTTGTAAGAACAAACGGGGTGTTCGATGGCTACAATAGATGAGATTATACAATATGTAGAAGTATTGTCAGGACATAAATTAAATGCTGACGAAGGTGTTCATTTCGGTACGAAAAATAAGGACGTTAGAACAGCTGTTGTTTGCTGGATGGCAACGAAAGGTGCGATAGAGTTTGCATATAAAATCGGAGCAGATTTGCTAATAGCACATGAAAGCTTGTATTTTCCTTATGATGCTGTTATTCGTGACGATAATCCCGAAGGCTGGGAAGATTGGCCTGTAAACAAGCAGCGTCGGACATTACTCGAGGAGTATAATTTGACATTTTTGCGAATACATGAATCTGCTGATGAAATTTGTATTTTCGATGCATTTCGTCGCCAATTGAATCTACCGAAAGCAGGAGTTGTGGGGGATAGGTATAATTACAAGCGATTTGATATAGAACTTTGTACCGTATCGGAGCTCGTAGAGCATGTTAAGCGGGCTGTCGGAATGAGCCATTTGAGATTTTCCGCTCCTAAAGGATTGTGTCAGAAAGTGTCAAAAGTAGGCCTGCTATGGGGGGGCGTTGGGTTGTTTGTAAATGTAAGAAATCAAGCAAAGTTGTTGGAGCTCGGTTGTGATGTTTTTATTGCGGGCGAAACTGATGATTACGGTTTTCGATTTGCTCGCGATCAAGAAGTTCCTTTGATTGAGACAAGTCATGAAGTAAGTGAAAATAGAGGTATTAAAGAGTTTCAGGGTATATTATCGGCGAAATTTCCGCAGGTGCAGTTTGAATTTTATGAAAATCAGTGTCCTTGGCGTGAAAGTCTAAATTTATCTGATATCGATTGCTGAGCATGTTTACGGGTTGATTGATGCTTTGGCATATTTAATGAGTTTTTGGGGTTGTCGTTGTCTTCAGAATAGATTCTTAAAATTTACGATTTTTTCGAAACATCAAGAAATATGATTTTGTATATCTCGCATTATTTTTAGGTGATTTGCAAAATTGTATAAATATAAATAGGGTTAGCATATATTTTTAAATCGCAAGGAATTATAAATCATCACGCGTTGAAATATGAGATAAATTGTAGGTTAAATGTGTCGAACATTTCGTTCAGAATTTTTTGAAATTACAATAAAATCGGGAAAAGATTTGATTGTTTTGCGTGATTTTATTAAGGTACACTTCGTCGTTAGCTATTTATTTGGTGCTAACAAAGGAGTGTATATTTGCAATTCTTAAAACAAGGCGAAAAGGAGACGGGCAGTGAAAAGGTATCAGAATTGCGATTTGTTCTGGGTAATTGATATTAGCAAATATCGCCAATTATTTGTAGATAATATGGTGATAGCACGAATGGAAAATTGCGTAAAATCTCTTCATTCCTTTGAGAAAATCGACAATAAGCCGATTATCTTTCCGGAGTATGATTGGGAAAAATACGGTTGCCAGGGGCAAGTGATTTATGATAAAGCGGATGAATTATTTAAGTGCTGGTATCTAACGCATTGTCTTAATCAAGGAGATGATTTTGCTATACCCGGCATTTGTTATGCAGAAAGCAAAGACGGTATAGATTGGCATAAACCCAAACTCGGATTGTTTGATTGGAAGGGGAGCGACACAAATTTTGTGTATATGGCTAACCCTAATATGGTAGAAGTGTTCGGAGGAGTAATAACGAGGGAAAATGAGCAGGAAGATGAATATCGGTATAGAGCGATGATGTTTAGATGTGGCGCGCCTGATGAATATACCGAGAAAGTGTATGGATATTATACAGCTCATTCTGCTGACGGTATTAAGTGGAAGGTGTCATCCGAACCTGCCATAAGCAAAGTTCGTGATGATCCGGAGATGAGTGATGCTTTTTCTTTTATGTATGATACGCTTCGTGATAGGTATATATGTTTTGTGAAGAAACATCGGCTATGCCCTGATGGCATTGGCGATCAGGGTTTTATTAAGCGCATACGCGGAATAAGCTTCAGTAAAGATTTCATTCATTGGAGCAAGCCCGAGACGATGCTTGTGCCTGATGATGCTGACGAGCCTGATGTCAATTTATATAATGTTGGCGGATTTGTTTATGAGGGTCAATATTTGGGGTTTCTTGAAATTTATCATAGCGGCCTTGAAGGCAGGAAGGCAAGGATTACCGATTTGCAGTTGATTTCAAGCAGAGACGGTCAAACTTGGTGGCGTGCAGGAGGAAGAAAAACGATATTGCCTATAGGGCGAGGTGGCGATTGGGACCGTGGCGGAGTATATACATGGGGCAATCAGATTATATATGGGCCTGACGGTAAATTATGGTATTATTACATAGGAGCAAGTTATCATCATTTGCCGATAGAGCTTGGATATTTTCCAAGTGATAAAAAATTTCGCGGCATAGGATTAGCTAAGCTACGTATTGACGGTTTTGTTTCGATAGATGCAGATGACAAGGAAGGATTCGTCTTAACTAAAAGACTTAAATTTAAAGGGTCGAAATTACATATCAACGCTGATGTGAGACAAAACGGATATATAAAGGTAGAAGTGTTTAATGTAAAACATCAAACCCTTCATCCGCTTGAGGAACCGTTGGGCGCCGAACTCGATAAAGTTATTCCTGAATTTGCATTGGACAATTGTATCGGGATAAACGATGATTCCGTTGATGCGATTGTTAGGTGGAAGGGAAATCCTTCATTATCAAAATATGAAAGTAAGCTTGTTGCTATTAAATTTTACTTGAAAAACGCATCTCTATATTCATTTTGGATTGATTGATAAAGGTAATTTTTATGAGTGAAGGAATTTCTGTTGTTAATGTTGTTCCCTCTTTTCATTATGATATTGAATATCTCTTGCCAATCGATGCATATATGGAAATATGCTTTCAAAATTTGTTAGAAGCTCATCGATTGCTAAATGAATATCCCGAATATACATATCGTATTGAACAAACTTTTTTGCTGGAGCAATTTTTTCGTGAATATCCTTCGTTGCGCGAGGATTTTCAACGTTTTGCGGACGAAGGTCGATTTGAGGTGGCTTCGGGGATGTATGCGATGGCGGATATTAATATGGCTTCGGGCGAGTCAATACTCCGTCAGTTGACGGTTGGAAAGCAGATAGCTAAGAAACTGCTCGGGCTTAATCCCGTTGTTCTCGATATGGGCGATTGTACCGGACATCCCGCTTCAATGCCCCAGATAGCGAAGCATTGCGGTTATAAATATTTTGTTTTTGAACGGGCAATTGACGATGTCAATCGTAAATGTGAAATTCGATGGAAAGGCATAGACGGAACGGAAATTTTGACCTATTGGCTTGCTGTTTACGGATATGCCGGCTGGTGTCAATTTCCGCGTGAAAATATCGAACAGGATTTGGGTGTATTGACAGAACTTGTAAACAAACTCGAAAAATGTTGCATGTGTGAAAATGCGCTATTAGCTCATGGAGGCGATTTTAAGTATCCGTATGAAAAGGGAATCTTAGCTGTAAGAAAGTGGAATAGAAAAGAGAATGAACGTGTTAAAATTATGTATTCTACGTATGAAAGGGGGCTAAACAATATTGATTTTTCTCGAGCACCGTTGGAGATTTGCGAGTGGAATCCCGATAGGCAAGGATGTTATTCTTCGCGGATAAGAATAAAACAGGGAAATCGACAGTGTGAGTCGCTCATTTTTGCAGCTGAAGTTATGTCTGTTGTTGCGGAAAAGTTCTTTAATATCAAACCTGATACGGATAGCTTATTACGAGCGTGGAAGCTTACCTTTATTAATCAGTTTCATGATATTTTCTGGGGTACAATATGTGATGAGGCATATCAGCATACTCTCGAACGTATCAGCCGAATCAGAATGATTTGCCAAAATGTAATTGAAGATAGGCTAAAGTTATTTTTGGATTCTTTGATTGAGGTTGATTCCGATGTTAGGAAGATAGCGGTATTTAATCCTTTGCCCTGGCCTCGGAAATGTATAATTGAAATTCCTTTGAAAAACGATGTAATTCGAGCAAGAGTGAAAGATATGAAAGGGCAATATATTGATGCATACGTAAGAAAAGACAAGCTTGTTTTTGCAACGAATCTTTCCAGCTGTGGCGTAAATACATTTGTTGTAGAAGAAAAGCATCATAAGCAGCAGTCGTCGTTTTCTACGGTAAAATCGGATTTGCAAAGTCAATCTACTCCGTTTGAAGTCAATCGCATTTCAGTGAATAATGAAATGTGTCTTGAAGTAATAACGCCAAAATATAAAGTGCAATTTGCTTCCGGTGGCGTAATCAGCAGCTTGATAGATTGTAGAACAAATATTGAATTTGTCGATTCAGCTCGTCCAGCGTTTAATTCGATTTGTTATCAAAGTGATAGAGGCGACCTGTGGCAATATTATGATGGGCCTTTACATGACGGGGGAGAATATGGCCCCGAGCAAGACTTAATAGATGACCCGTATCCGACATCATCACATTTTATAACAAAGAACGGTAAGCGATTATACGGTGATGTACTGGATAATCGTAATGGCCCGCAAGCAAAATTTGAAATTATAGAAGCAAACACTGAAAGGCTTATTATCGGCATCAAAGGGACATTAAGCAGAAAAATGCCAATGTATCGAGAATTTGAAAATGAAGAAATTAAAATTGATTGGCAACAGACCGTAACATTTTATGCCGATGACCCACAAATAGACTTTCATCTGGAAACTTTGCATACATCAGGAAAATGGTATCGATTGCGTGTAGCCTTTTTTACCGATATAAAATCCGGAATTATTCTACACGAAATTCCTTTTGGCTGTTTTGAAAGAAAGGAGGGTGAATTTGCCGCTCAAAATTATATTGCTTATTATAATGATGATAAAGGATTGATTTTGTTAAATAATGGGCTGCCTGGAAATAATGTAACCGATGGCGTTGTTATGCTTTCTCTTATGCGTTCGGTAAGCATTCATACGAGGACAAAGTCAGAACAAGCTTTCGAATTAGGTCAGAATCATATATTTGATTATGCGATTATTCCTTTTTCGGGACGAGATAAACTTGATGAAATCAATCCTGCACGCAGAGGGGTGAACTTTATCAATCCTCCGTATATTTTCGATACTTATTCATGTGTTCAGCGGAATGATTTTCGCTTGCCTGTTAGGATAAGCTCGGATAAAGCCGTCAACGATAGCTTTTGTGTCCTTAATAGCGATTCGATTGTGTGTACTGCAATCTATCCAAAAAATCGAGAGGTGATAATACGTCTTTATGAATCTTTCGGGAAAAAAACAACCGCTGAACTTACATTCTACAAAAAAATAAAATCTGTTTGTCAGGCTGATGCTATGTTAGAGAACAAAGTTGAGATAGCTGCTGACGATGTTCACCTAAAACTTACATTCAGACCGTTTGAGATTAAAACGCTTCTCGTGAATATGTGATGTGTAGCAATGTTAA